>JAVKCR010000262.1:0-14308 GCA_040222645.1 Rhodospirillales bacterium | reverse complement strand
GGCTGGAGGAAGCCTACGAGATTTCCGCGGCGACCAACAACATGCCGGAAATCTGCGGCCGCATCTGCCCGCAGGACCGCCTCTGCGAGGGCAATTGCGTCATCGAGCAATCGGGCCACGGCACCGTGACCATCGGCTCGGTCGAGAAATACATCACCGAGACCGCCTGGCAGAACGGCTGGATCAAGCCGGTGAAGCCGGCCGTCGAGCGCGACGAGAGCGTCGGCATCATCGGCGGCGGCCCGGGCGGCATGGCGGCGGCGGAACAGCTGCGCAAGCGCGGCTACAAGGTCACCATCTACGACCGCTACGACCGGCTCGGCGGGCTGCTGATCTACGGCATCCCCTCCTTCAAGCTGGAAAAGGAAGTGGTCGAGCGCCGCGCCAGGCTGCTCGTCGACAGCGGCATCGAGATGAAGCTGAATTTCGAGGTCGGCCGCGACGCGACGCTGGCCGAACTGCGCGAGAAGCATGACGCGATCTTCATCGCCACCGGCGTCTACAAGGCCCGCGACATCGCGGTGCCGGGTGTCGGTCTCGGCAACATCCATGCCGCGCTCGATTACCTGACCGCCTCCAACCGCAAGGGTCTCGGCGACAAGGTCGAGGCTTTCGACTCCGGCGAGCTCGACGCCCGCGGCAAGAATGTCGTGGACATCGGCGGCGGCGACACCGCGATGGATTGCGTGCGCACCGCCGTCCGCCAGGGCGCGAACTCGGTGAAGTGCCTGTACCGCCGCGACCGGGAAAACATGCCGGGCTCGCAGCGCGAGGTCGCCAATGCCGAGGAGGAAGGCGTCGAATTCGTCTGGCTGTCGGCCCCGGAAGCCTTCCTCGGCAACGGCGATGTCGACCATGTCCGCGCGGTCAGCATGCATCTCGGCATGCCCGATTCCTCCGGCCGGCGCAGCCCGGAACCGATCCCGGATTCCTCGGTCAACATTCCCTGCGACATGGCGATCAAGGCGCTCGGCTTCGACCCGGAAGACCTGCCGGTGCTGTTCGGGGAGCCGGACCTCGCGGTCAGCCGCTGGGGCACCATCCAGGTCGATTTCAAGACCCATATGTCGAAGCTCGACGGCGTGTTCGCCGGCGGCGACATCGTCCGCGGCGCCTCGCTCGTCGTCTGGGCGGTGCGCGACGGCCGCGACTGCGCCGACGCCATTCACACTTACATCCAGGCCCGGGCCGAACAGGCCCTCAAGCAGGCTTCCTGAGGGAGATCGGACAGATGCCGAACGACATGGACTTCATCCGCGACTGGCAGCGCAATGCCGAACATCTCGAAAGCAACGGCCTCTACGCCGCCTCGGACGAGCATGATTCCTGCGGCGTCGGCCTCGTGGTCGCGCTCGACGGCAAGTCGCGCCGCGACGTGGTGGACGCCGGCATCAACGCGCTGAAGGCGGTCTGGCACCGCGGCGCCGTCGACGCCGACGGCAAGACCGGGGACGGCGCCGGCATCCACGTGGAAATCCCGCAGGCCTTCTTCCGCAAGCATATCGAGCGCACCGGCCACGCCCACGAGGAAGGCCGCCTCGCCGTCGGCATGGTGTTCCTGCCGAAGACCGACCTGAACGCCCAGGAAACCTGCCGCGGCATCGTCGAGACCGAGATCCTCGATCACGGCTACCGCATCTATGGCTGGCGCCAGGTGCCGGTGAATGTCGACGTGATCGGCGAGAAGGCGAACGCGACCCGCCCCGAGATCGAGCAGATCATGATCTCGAACATCAAGGGCCTGTCGGACGAGGCGTTCGAGACCGAGCTCTACATCATCCGCCGCCGCATCGAGAAGAAGGTCGCCTCGCTCAACATCAACGAGTTCTACATCTGCTCGCTGAGCTGCCGCTCGCTGATCTACAAGGGCATGTTCCTCGCCGAGCAGCTGTCGATCTTCTACCCGGACCTGCTCGACGAGAGCTTCACCTCGCGCTTCGCGATCTATCACCAGCGCTATTCGACCAACACCTTCCCGACCTGGAAGCTGGCGCAGCCCTTCCGCATGCTCGCCCATAACGGCGAGATCAACACGGTCACCGGCAACATCAACTGGATGAAGAGCCACGAGACCCGGATGGCCAGCGACATCTTCGGCGACGCGGTCGAGGACCTGAAGCCGGTGATCCAGCTCGGCAGCTCGGATTCCGCGGCGCTCGACGCCGCCTTCGAACTGCTGGTCCGCGGCGGCCGCGAGGCGCCGATGGTGAAGCTGATGCTGATACCGGAAAGCCTGAACCGCGATTCGACGATCCCGGACGAGCATGCGGCGATGATCAACTACGCCAACTGCGTCATGGAACCGTGGGACGGCCCCGCCGCCATCGCCGCGACCGACGGCCGCTGGGTGGTCGCCGGCATGGACCGCAACGGCCTGCGCCCGATGCGCTTCACCCGCACCAGCAACGACCTGCTGATCGTCGGTTCGGAGACCGGCATGGTGCAGGTCGACGAGCCGAGCGTCGTCGAAAAGGGCCGCCTCGGCCCGGGCGAACTAGTCGCCGTCGATCTCGGCAGCGGCCGCTTCTACCATGACCGCGAGATCAAGGGGATGCTCGCCAAGCGGGAGAACTACGCCGACTGGATCCAGGAAATCACCGTCATCGACGACCTGATCAGCCCGGATCACGACGAGGCCGCCGAGTTCGCCGGCGAGGAACTGCGCCGCCGCCAGGTGGCCAGCGGCGTCACGCTGGAGGAGCTGGAACTGATCCTGCACCCGATGGTCGAAGACGCGAAGGAAGCCGTCGGCTCGATGGGCGACGACACGCCGCTCGCGGTGCTCTCCGACCAGTATCGCGGCATGCATCACTTCTTCCGGCAGACCTTCTCGCAGGTCACCAACCCGCCGATCGATTCGCTGCGCGAGCGCCAGGTGATGACGCTGCGCACCCGGCTCGGCAACCTCGGCAACATCCTCGACGAGGACAAGAGCCAGTGCGACCTGCTGCAGCTTGAATCGCCGGTCCTGACCAATGCCGAGTTCGACGCGATGGACGCCTATATGGGCGACACCGCCGCGCGCATCGACTGCACCTTCGACGTCGATGGCGGCGACGGGGCGCTCCGCGACGCGCTGTCGCGCATCCGCCGCGAGGCGGAGGACGCGGTCCGCGGTGGCTGCGTGCATGTCATCCTGAGCGACAAGGACGTCACGCCCGGCCGGGCGGCGATCCCGATGATCCTCGCCACCGGCGCGGTCCACACCCACCTGCAGCGCCAGCAGCTGCGCACCTTCACCTCGCTGAACGTGCGCTGCGGCGAATGCATGGACGTGCATTACTTCGCCGTGCTGATCGGCGTCGGCGCGACCACGGTCAACGCCTACATGGCGCAGGAAAACATCGCCGACCGGCACCGCCGCGGCCTGTTCCCCGGCCTGACGCTGCGCGACTGCATGGAGCGCTACAAGGAAGCCTGCGACCAGGGCCTGCTCAAGATCATGTCGAAGATGGGGATCTCGGTGATCTCCTCCTACCGCGGCGGCTATTGCTTCGAGGCGGTCGGCCTGTCGCGCGCGCTGGTCGCGGAATATTTCCCCGGCATGCATTCGCGCATTTCCGGCATCGGCCTGTTCGGCATCCAGCGCAAGACCGTCGACCAGCACCGCAGCGCCTTCAACGAGGCGGTTGTCGCGCTGCCGGTGGGCGGCTTCTACCGCTACCGCCGCGGCGGCGAGCGCCATGCGCATGAAGGGCGGCTGATCCACATCCTCCAGCAGGCCGTCTCCACCGGCGCCTATTCCGTCTACAAGAAATATACCGAGGGGCTGCGCCAGCGCGACCCGATCCATCTCCGCGACCTGCTCGACTTCCGGCACAACCGCAAGCCGGTCTCGGTCGACGAGGTCGAGAGCATCACGGAAATCCGCAAGCGTTTCGTCACCCCCGGCATGTCGCTCGGCGCGCTGTCGCCGGAGGCCCACGAGACCCTGACCATCGCCATGAACCGGATCGGCGCCAAGTCGAATTCCGGCGAGGGCGGCGAGGGCCGCGAGCGCTTCAAGCCCTACGAGAACGGCGACAACGCCAACTCGCCGATCAAGCAGGTCGCCTCCGGCCGCTTCGGCGTGACGGCGGAGTACCTCAACAATTGCCGCGAGATCCAGATCAAGATGGCGCAGGGCGCCAAGCCCGGCGAAGGCGGGCAGCTGCCCGGCTTCAAGGTCTCGATGGAGATCGCCCGGCTGCGTCACTCGACGCCCGGCGTGACCCTGATCTCGCCACCGCCGCACCACGACATCTACTCGATCGAGGACCTGGCGCAGCTGATCTACGACCTCAAGCAGATCAACCCGGAAGCCCGCGTCTCGGTGAAGCTGGTGGCGCGTTCCGGCATCGGCACCATCGCCGCCGGCGTCGCCAAGGCGAAGGCCGACACCATCCTGATCTCCGGCCATGACGGCGGCACGGGCGCCAGCCCGCAGACCAGCCTGAAATATGCCGGCGTGCCGTGGGAGATGGGGCTGTCCGAGGTCAACCAGGTGCTGACCCTGAACCGGCTGCGCCACACGGTGACCCTGCGCACCGACGGCGGCATCAAGTCCGGCCGCGACGTGGTCATTGCCGCGATGATGGGCGCCGAGGAATTCGGCGTCGGCACCGCGTCCCTGGTGGCGATGGGCTGCATCATGGTGCGCCAGTGCCATTCCAACACCTGCCCGGTCGGGGTCTGCACCCAGGACAAGGCGCTGCGCGACCGGTTCACCGGCACGCCGGAGAAGGTGGTCAACCTGTTCAGCTTCATCGCTGAGGAAGTGAAGGAAATCCTCGCCGAACTCGGCTTCCGGTCGCTGAACGAGATCATCGGGCGAACCGACCTGCTGGCCCAGGTCAGCCGCGGTCACCCGCATCTCGACGATCTCGACCTCAACCCGCTGCTGGCCCAGGCCGATGCGGGCGGGCTGCCGCGCTACAACAAGACCGGCGCCCGCAACGAGGTGCCGGAAACCCTGGATGCGGAAATCATCCGCGACGCGGCCCCCGCGCTCGAACGCGGCGAGAAGATGCAGCTGACCTACGCGATCCGGAACACCCACCGCGCGGTCGGTACCAAGTTCTCGTCGGCGCTGGTCCGCCGGTTCGGCATGAACGGATTGCAGCCCGGTCACATCACGCTCCGGCTGCGCGGCTCCGCCGGCCAGTCGCTCGGCGCCTTCGCCGTGCAGGGCCTGAAGATCGAGGTCTTCGGCGATGCCAACGATTATGTCGGCAAGGGCCTGTCCGGCGGTTCCATCGTGGTCCGCCCGATGATCTCCGCCAGCCTCGAGAGCAACCGCAACACCATCATCGGCAACACCGTGCTCTACGGTGCGACCGCCGGCCGGCTGTTCGCCGCCGGCCAGGCCGGTGAACGCTTCGCGGTACGCAATTCCGGCGCCAACGTGGTGGTCGAGGGCTGCGGCTCGAACGGCTGCGAGTACATGACCGGCGGCGTCGCGGTGATCCTCGGCGATGTCGGCCCGAACTTCGGCGCCGGCATGACCGGCGGCATGGCCTTCGTCTACGACGAGTCCGGCCTGTTCGAGGAACGCCTCAACCGCGACATGGTCACCGCGCTGCGCATCCAGACCGATTACTGGGAGAGCGTCTGCAAGCTCCTGATCGGCGAGCATGTGCAGGAGACCGCCTCGATGTTCGCGGAAAACCTGCTCAACGACTGGCATCGCGAGAAGAACCGCTTCTGGCAGATCGTCCCGACCGGCATGATCGACAAGCTCGACCACCCGGTCTTCGCCGACGCCGACGCGGCGAAGCAGGCCTGAGGACCAGGGGCCGTCCCGGAAACCGGGGTGGCCCCCTTCCTTTCACGTTCATCTCATTGCGGTGATCGCCATGCGCCTTTACGACTTTCTCGATTCCGGCAACGGCTACAAGGTACGCCTGCTGCTGCACAAGCTCGGGCTGGCCTATGAACGCGTCGAGCTCGACATCATGAAGGGCGAGACACGCACGCCCGGCTTCCTGGCCCGCAACCCGGACGGCCGCGTCCCGGCGCTGGAACTCGACGACGGGCGGATCCTGCCGGAATCGAACGCCATTCTCTGCTATCTCGCCGACGGAACGCGCTACATGCCGGCCGATGCCTTCGACCGCGCCCAGGTGCTGCGCTGGATGTTCTGGGAACAGTACGTCCACGAACCGAGCGTCGCCGTCGCCCGCTTCATCCATCATTTCACCCCGGCAGACAGCCCCCGGCGCGGCGACGAGCTCCGTCTCAAGACCGAGGCCGGCAACCGCGCGCTCGGCATTCTCGACCGGCACCTGGCAAACAGGAACTTCCTCGTCGGCGAGGCGCTTTCGATCGCCGACATCTGTCTGTACGGCTACAGCAACGTGGCGGCGGAAGGCGGCTTCGATCTCTCGCTTTACCCAAAACTGGTGGACTGGCTGGCCCGTGTTGCCGATGATGCCCCGCATATCGCAATCAACGAGGGGTGACCGGTCTTGGATGAACCGGAAATCGAGGTCCGCATCCGCAATGCCGGACCGGAAGACAAGGAGCAGGTCAGGAACGTGCTCGCCGCGGCATTCGAAGGCGATGCGGAAGCCGACCTGACGGAAGCGCTCATCGAGAACGGCGACGCCGAATATGCGCTGGTCGCGGAAGCCGCCGGCCACCTGATCGGCATTGCCGTCTTCAGCCGGCTCGCGGTCTCCAAGGGCGATCGCGACATCCGCGCGCTGGCCCTGGCCCCGGTCGGGGTGCATCCCGAATTGCAGGGTCTCGGCATCGGCACCGGCCTCGTCGCCGGCGGACTGGCGCTGGCCGAACGTGACAAGTGGGACACCGTGATCGTGCTCGGCGACCCGGACTATTATTCGCGCCTGGGTTTCACGGTGACTGCCGCCGCCGCGATCGATTGCCCCTATAGCGGGCCGAATCTCTCTGCCTGGGTGCTGCCCGGCACCACGCTGCCGGAGAAGGTCGTCGTCCGCTACCCGGATCCCTTCCACAGCCTGAACTGACGCCGCCTTTCGGGGCGCCCCGTACGACTATTTTTCCCTAGAGCATCACCACGTCGCGGCGTTCGGTGCCGGAATAGGCCGCCACCTTGCGGCGGCGTCGGTCGGGGCCGAAGAAATTCTGCGACCGGACGAACTGGCGGTGGTTCTCGATGACGGACTTGATCCGCGAGAACAGCGACCGCGCCGAGACCGGCTTGGCGAGGAATTCCGTGATCCCGGCGTCCCGCGCGGTGACCACCTGGCCGAGTTCGGAATAGGCGGTGACCATGATGATCGGGATATAACGGTTCGGGCTGTCCTTCGAGAGCCGGATCGAGCGGACGAATTGCAGGCCGTTCATCGGCTGCATGTTCCAGTCGGTAATGACGATATCGAAATGCAGGTCCTTGAGAAGGCCCAGCGCCTCCGCGCCGTCATGCGCCTCACGGATCGTTTCGACCTGGAGTTCTTTCAGGATGTTGCGGAGGATGGTCCGCATGGCCGGATTGTCGTCGATCACCAGGAAATGGAGTCGCCGCAAAGATATCGTGCTCAATGCTGTTCGCACTCCCCGCGCAAGAAACCCGGCCAGCCACCCCGTCAGCGAAATTAGGGACGGCTGCAAGTCCTGTCAACAGCCTCGGATTTCAGTAAAATTTTAGACAAATTAAATATAGTTTTTCGTATACATGATTAGTTTGAAATAATTTTGAATATATATTTTGATCGACAATCAATAACAATATTCAAGTCACCAATGCGTGAAATACCAAAGCACGTTATTGCCTGTTCGCGAGGGGCGACCGCCATGGAGTTCGCCCTGCTCACGCCGGTATTCCTCGCCCTGATTACCGGGATCATGGAACTGGCGATGATCCTGTTCGTCGCCGCCCTGATGGAAGGCGGGCTTCGCGATGCGTCGCGGTTCGGCATCACCGGGTTCGAACCCGAGGGCAAGACCCGCGAGGAGCGTATCCTCGAGATCGTCGGCAACAACACCATCGGGCTGGTCGACATGTCGAGCGCGACGGTGCAGTCGCTGATCTATCCCAGTTTCGGAGATATCGGCGGCGCGGAACCCTTCGTCGATGCCGACCCGGCCAACGGCTCCTACGATTCCGGCGAGACCTTCACCGACGTCAACGGCAACGGCAGCTGGGATCCCGACATGGGTGCCGCCGGCACCGGCGGGCCGGGTGACGTGGTGGTCTACCGGCTGAGCTACGACTGGCCGCTGCTGACCCCGATCCTCGCAGGGGTGATCGGCGAAGACGGCAAACTCAGGCTCGGCGCCAGCGTCATCGTCCGTAACGAACCCTATGAATCCGCCGCCGGGGGAGCCCTGCCGTGATCACCGCCCTCCTCCACCGGTTCCGGCGCGACTGCCGCGGCATCGCCATGATCGAGTTCGGCTTCGCCCTGCCGATCCTCATCACCATGACCTTCGGGACGGTCGAGCTTTCCCGCTACGTGCTGCTGCACCAGAAGCTGGACCGCATCGCCATGACCATCGCCGATCTCACGGCCCAGTCCGAGGAGCTGGCCGAGACCGATGTCGCCAACATATTCGCCGCCGTCTCCCATATCGGCCAGCCGTTCGAGGTGAACGCCTCCGGCCTGGTCATCCTGACATCGGTCTCGCGCTCCGGCACCCAGGTCACCGTCGACTGGCAGCGTTTCAATGCCGGCGCGATCACCGCAGCCAGCCGCATCGGCCAGCCCGGGCTGGCGGCCACCCTGCCGGACGGGCTGGTTCTGCTCGACGGCGACAATGTCATCGTCTCCGAAGTGTTCTACGATTTCGCGCCGATGCTCACGGGCACGCTGCTCAGCACCCAGCAACTCTACCACAGCGCCTTCTTCCGCCCCCGGTTCGGCGCACTCGACGCGATCGACTGACCCCGGTAGCCGGACCGGCGGGGTTTATTCCTCGAAACCCGATTTTCACCAAGCGAAACAAAACGGGCCGACGGGTGTTGTCGCCGCGCGCGCGACGGCCTACACAGGACAAAATCAATCTTGATCGGAGGACCATCCATGACCGCATCCCGCCGCACGGCGCTCGTCACCGGCTCGGGCCGCAATATCGGCCGCGCCATCGCCCTCGACCTCGCCCGCGATGGCGTCAATGTCATCGTCAACGGCTCGACCAGCCGCGAGCCCTGCGAGGAAACCGCCGCGATGGTGCGCGATCTCGGCGTGGAGGCCGAGGTGATGATGTGCGACGTCGGCGACAAGGCCGCGCTCGACGCCCTGGCCGCCGCCGCGATTGAGCGTTTCGGCCGCGTCGACATCCTGATCAACAACGTCGCGATCCGCCCCGTCACCCCCTTCCTGGAATGCACCGAGGATGACTGGCAGCGCGTCTTCGACGTCAACCTCAATGCGCCGCGTCGTTTCGCCGAGCGTTTCCTGCCCGGCATGATCGAGGCCGGTTGGGGCCGCATCGTCAATTTCAGCGGCATGAACGCCATGAAGGGCCATCTCAACCGCCCGCATGTCTCCACCTCGAAGCATGGCGTGCTGGGCCTGACCCGCACGCTGGCCGTCGAGTTCGGCCCGAACGGCGTCACCGCCAACCTGGTCTCGCCCGGCCCGATCAAGAGCGAGCGCGACGACCCGGATTTCGAGGCCCATATCGCCAAGACGATCTCGTCGAACCCGACCCGCCGCCAGGGCACCCCGGAGGAAGTTTCCGCCGCCGTCCGGCTGCTGTGCTCGGATGCCGGCGCCTATATCAACGGCCAGCTGATCCAGGTGAATGGCGGCGCCGCGCTGACCGCCTGATCATCACGAAAATGTTTTCCTGGCTGCTCCTTGCGAACCACCACCGGCTATCTTAATTCCGCGGCGTCGGGTTCCGGTAGTTCGAAAGGAGCAACCAGATGACTACCCGTTTTATCGGTGCAGCCGCGGTTATCGCGGCTGTTCTTCCCTCTATCGCTTTTGCGGATACGACGGCCGGAACGGTTGTCGCCTATGACCGCAAGGCCAACATCGTCGTGCTCGCGGACAAGACGATCTGGACCACCAAGGGCTCGGAGAAGGCAATTCCCGAAAACCTGAAGGCCGGCGACCGGGTCGTGATCAATTTCGACTCGCCGGGCGAAGACGGCGTCAGGGAGATCAAATCCATCACCATCCAGTAAACCTATTCGCACGAGGCGACGGCGTGACGCAGGCAGGCAAAGGCGCGTCACGCCGGGCGCCCGGCAGGTCCACCCCGCCATCTTCGACCGCCTGCCTTCAACTTCCCCCCTCCCTCACCGAAAATCCCTTGCCCTTCCGGCACCGTCGGGAATGATCGCCACCGTATTCCAAGCCGGGCATACCGGCGACACGGAGGAGGAAAAGCCATGACCGACCGCAAGCTTCACCCCGCAACCCTGGCGCTCCACGCGGGCTATCGCGCCGACCCGAACACCGGGTCCGTCGCCGTGCCGATCCACCAGACGACATCCTACCAGTTCCGCGACAGCGAGCATGCGGAGAACCTGTTCGCGCTGAAGGAACTCGGCAACATCTACTCCCGCATCATGAACCCGACCTGCGACGTGCTGGAACAGCGCATGGCGGCGATCGAGGGCGGGGTTGCAGGTCTCGCCGTGGCCTCCGGCCAGGCCGCCTCCACCTACACGGTGCTCAACCTCTGCCGCGCCGGCGACAATTTCGTCTGCTCGACCGACATCTATGGCGGCACCTGGAACCTGTTCGCGAACACGCTGAAGGATCTCGGCATCGAATGCCGCTTCGTCGATCCGGCGGACCCGGAGAACTTCCGCAAGGCGACCGACGACAAGACCCGCTGCTATTACGCCGAGACCCTGCCGAACCCGAAACTGAACGTCTTCCCGATCAAGGAAGTCGCCGATATCGGCCGTGAACTCGGTGTGCCGCTGATCATGGACAATACCGCGGCGCCGCTGCTCTGCCGCCCGCTCGACCATGGCGCGGCGGTGGTGATCTATTCGACCACCAAGTATATCGGCGGTCACGGCACCTCGATCGGCGGCATGATCATCGACGGCGGCAATTTCAACTGGGAAGCCGGCGGCTCCCGCTTCCCGACGCTGAACGATCCGGACCCGAGCTACCACGGCGCCGTCTGGACCGAGGCCGTCAAGCCGCTCGGCCCGATTGCCTACATCATCCGCATCCGCGTCATCCTGCTGCGCGACATGGGCTCCGCCATGAGCCCGATGAACGCCTTCCAGTTCATCCAGGGCCTCGAGACCCTGCCCTTGCGCATGCGCGCCCATTGCGAGAACGCGACCAAGGTCGCCGCCTGGCTGAACAAGCATCCGAAGGTGACCCACGTCATCCATCCGAGCCTGCAATCCGGCGAGCCGAAACGCCGGGCGGATGCGTATCTTGCCGGCGGCTACGGCGCGCTGGCCGGCTTCGAGCTGAAGGGCGGCCGGGAAGCCGGGCGCAAGTTCATCGATTCACTCGAACTGCTCTACCATGTCGCCAATATCGGCGATGCGCGCTCGCTCGCCATCCATCCCGCGACGACCACGCATTCCCAGCTCTCGGCGGAAGACCAGCTGGCCGCGGGCGTGACCCCGGGCTATGTCCGGCTCTCGATCGGCATCGAGCATGTCGACGACATCATCGCCGATCTCGACCAGGCGCTGGCCAAGGCCTGATCGGGAAAACGACGATGGATTTCAGCCTGACGGAAGAGCAGCGCGCGCTGCAGGATACCGTGCGGCGGTTCGCGCAGAGCGAACTCGTCGATGTCGCCCGCGAGATCGAGGAGACCGACGAACCACCATCGCATGACCTGGTGAAGAAATTCGCCGAACTCGGCTTCCTCGGGGTCAACCTCCCCGAGGAGCTGGGCGGCGTCGGGCTTTCCCATCTCGACGCGGTCCTGGTGCTGGAGGAGGTCGCCAAGATCTCCCCGGCGGTGGCCTTCCCGATCTTCGAATCCTCCTTCGGGCCGAGCCTCGCCATCGCCCATTTCGGCTCGGAAGAGCTGCGCAGGCGCGTCGTGCCGAAGGTCTGCGCCGGCGAGATGATCGTGGCGGTGGCCATGTCGGAGCCGAACGCCGGCACGGCATTGACCGATCTCACCACCCGCGCCCGCGTCGAGGGCGACCGCGTGATCGTCTCCGGCCAGAAGCGCTGGTCCTCCGGCGGCGGGCATGCCGACGCCTATGTCGTCTATTGCCGGATGTCGGACGCGCCGGGCGCCAAGGGCATCGGCGCGGTGCTGGTCGAGGCCGGCGCCAAGGGGCTCTCCTTCGGCAAGCGGGAGCGCCATATGGGTTTCCGCGGCATCGCCAGCGCCGACATCTATTTCGACGATGTGGAAATGCCGGCTTCCAACGTCATCGTGCCGGCCGGCGGTTTCGGCAAGCTGATGGAGGCGTTCGATCTCGAACGCTGCGGCAACACCACCATGAGCCTCGCGATCGCCCAGTCGGCGCTCGATTACGTGCTGGAGTACGTCCAGGAGCGCGAACAGTTCGGCAAGCCGATCGTCGATTTCCAGGCCGTCCAGCTGCAGCTCGCCGAGATGGCGATGAAGGTGGATGCATCCCGCCTGCTGCTCTACCGGGCCGTCACCAACGCCGAGCACGGCCTGCCGTCGGTCGCCGATTCCTCCATCGCCAAGTGCTTCGCCAACGAGATGGTGCGCGACGTCACCGGCAAGGCGATGCAGCTGATGGGCGCCTACGGCTATTCCCGGGAATACCCGATCGAGCAGAAGATGCGCGACGGCTGGGGCTGGGGCATCGCCGGCGGCACCATCGACATCCAGAAGGTCAACATCGCCGCCGCCCTCGTCGGCCGCCGCTTCAACCAGCGGGGCTGACGGGGCCGGCTGTTTTCGTGTCAGGTTGAGGCGGGGCTTCGCTGAAACCCGCCGCCTCCGCGGCCCACGGCGCGTCGAGTCCACCTCTACCGCCTTGATTCGAAATAAATTTCTAGTATTGATATGTAAATCAATCGAATCAATGTATCATTCCTCTCCGGGATTTCAGTTAACAGCTGGAGGGGAAAATGACTATTCGACCGATTGCCCTGTTGCCGGTGATGGCGACAGTCCTGCTGGCCGGTTGCAACCAGGCGCATCTGGGCCTGATTTCCGGTGGAACCGACAAGTTCAAGACCGGCATTGAATCCGCCAACACCGTCGTCGCGGACTACTACGATTCCGTCCGGGAACAGCGGCGGATGACCGGAACTTATAACTATATCCTTTATGGAAAGTCGGAATCGAACATCGATGCAGACAAATTCGACGAGTCCTTCGCGAATTTCGTCTGCGCTGGCTCCGATGTAGCCCAGACGGAGCCTGCGGCGCTCGCCGCGGCAGCAGGGTTTGCCAAAGCTCTCGGGGACATCGCCAAGGCGCCGGAAGCGGATGTCAATGTCGGCAAACGCTTCTCGACCATCCGCAATATCCACAACCAGGAAATTCCGGTCCTCAAGATCGAGACGCCGGGAACTCTCGAAGCGTTCAAGGAATGCACCCAGCGGGTCAGGAGCGACCTCAAGAACGCTTCCACCGAGTTGGTGCCGAGTAAGCCCGAAGGGCTGTTTTCGACGGCTGCCGCTCTTTTTACTGCATTCGAAGCAGTGAAGGCACTCTACCAGGCCGCCGACAAGGCGGTATCTCTTGCCGGTGCAGAAATCGAAGCCGCTGTCCGCGCCAAGAAGGCGAAGGCGTTTGTCGGCTCGGTCAAATCCGCCATCATCGATCCGAATGCCGACAAGTTCGATGCAGCCGCTGCCTGCAATGCAGATGCCGAAGCGGCAAAGACGGCCGGCACCGCGGTTCCGGTGACGATCGACTCCATCCTCTATTGCAGGATCGACACGAAGAATCTCACGACATTGCATGATACCCGGCGAGGCGCGGCACTCGCCATTCCGGCGGTCATGTTCAAGTCGATGCTATTGATCGACAGGGAAAAACAGCCGGACAAGGTCCTCGCGACTGCCCAGAAGACCCATTTGGCGCTCGCAGCCTACGACACGCTTTCGTCGTCACAGGCGCCGAAACCGGACAAGTTCCTGAAAGCCGCCCGGGAAGCCTGGAAGGACCTCCGCCGATACGAGGAAGGCATGCTTACCCTCGAGGAATGGTTCACCGTGATGTCCGGTTACAAGGACGCTTTCGATAACCTCATGAAATCGTGGGAAGACCTCAAGAAAGCAGAAGACGATGCGAGGACCGCGATCGGAGGTCTGGCAAAGACGCTGAACTGACGGAACTCGGTCCGTGGCGATCTTCAGTGACTCCGGCAAAGGCTATGCCCTTTCAGGGGATGCCTTTGCCGGAACGCCTCCCCCACCCCAATTTATCAAGGCGCGGGACCTCGTCGCCGGGGTCATACCCGCGGTCT
>JAVKCR010000261.1:0-17207 GCA_040222645.1 Rhodospirillales bacterium | reverse complement strand
CCTCCCCCGCTCGCGGGGGAGGATTCGAGAATGGAACCCCATGGACTGGCTGACGGAAAACAAGATACCGATCGGGAAATGGTTCGCGAACCTGATGGATTTCGTGAACGCGTATTTCTACTGGTTCTTCGACGCCATCGCCGATGTTCTCTCCTTCCTGATCGAGGGGCTGACGGACCTCCTGCTGCTGGTACCCGCGCCTGCCCTCATCGGCCTGTTCGCGCTCGGGGCATGGCTGCTGCACCGCTCGTGGAAACTCACGCTCGGGATGGTTCTCTCACTGCTGCTGGTGGTCAATCTCGACCTCTGGCAGGAAACCATCCAGACCCTGACGCTGGTGGTCTTCTCGACCATCGTCTGCATGGCGGCGGGCGTGCCGATCGGCATCGCCGCCGCGCACCGACCCTGGCTGTTCACCATCATCCGGCCGATCCTCGACCTGATGCAGACCATCCCGACATTCGTCTACCTGATCCCGGCGCTGATCCTGTTCGGGCTCGGCGTGGTGCCGGGGCTTGTGGCGACCGCAATCTTCGCCATCGCCGCCCCGATCCGGCTCACCCATCTCGGCGTCACCTCGGTGCCGACGCCGCTGCTGGAGGCCGGCGAGGCGTTCGGCGCGTCGAAAAGCCAGTTGCTGTTCAAGGTCGAACTGCCGCATGCGCTGCCGACCATCATGGCCGGCCTGACCCAATGCATCATGCTGTCGCTTTCCATGGTGGTGATCGCCGCTCTCGTCGGCGCCGACGGACTCGGCAAGCCGGTGGTGCGCGCGCTGAACACGGTGAACATTGCCAAGGGCTTCGAGGCGGGGCTGGCCATCGTCATCATGGCGATCCTGCTCGACCGTACCTGCCGCTGGCCGGAACGCCGCAGCGGCAGCGGGGGTGACCGATGAAGGCCGTCGAGTTCCGCCATGTCGACGTGATCTTCGGCGACCGCGCGAAAGCCGCCCTGCCGATGATCGATGCAGGGGCGGAACGGGACGAGGTGCTGGAGAAGACCGGTTCCGTCGTCGGCGTCCGCGACGCCTCGCTCGCCGTCGAGGCGGGCGAGATCTGCGTGCTCATGGGGCTGTCCGGTTCCGGCAAGTCGTCGCTGCTGCGCTGTGTCAACGGGCTCAACAAGGTGACGCGCGGCGAATTGCTGGTCGCCGACGGCGACGGCACGGTGGATATCGCGACCTGCGACGCCGATACGCTCTGCCGGCTGCGCACCGGCCGCATCGCCATGGTGTTCCAGCAATTCGCGCTGCTGCCCTGGCGGACGGTGGCCGAGAATGTCGGCTTCGGCCTCGAGATCGCCGGCATGGGGCTTGCCGAACGCATGAGGATCGTCGACGAGAAGCTGGAGCTGGTCGGGCTCTCGCAATGGCGCGACAAGTTTGCGCATGAACTCTCCGGCGGCATGCAGCAGCGCGTCGGCCTCGCCCGCGCCTTCGCCACCGACGCCGACATCCTGCTGATGGACGAGCCGTTCTCGGCGCTCGATCCGCTGATCCGGGCCCACCTTCAGGACGAACTTCTCACCCTGCAGCAGGAGCTGAAGAAAACCATCCTGTTCGTCAGCCACGATCTCGACGAGGCGCTGAAGATCGGCGCGCGCATCGCCATCATGGAGAATGCCCGCATCGTGCAGCAGGGCACGCCGGAGGACATCGTGCTCAACCCGGCGAACGAGTATGTCCGCGCCTTCGTCGCCCACATGAACCCGCTCAACGTGCTGCGCGCGGCCTCCTTCATGCGGCCGGCGGGGCCGGACGACCGGCTGGAGGGCCTGGCCCAGACCACGGCAGGCGCATTGCTGCGCGACGTCATGCAACTCCGCGAGAGCTCCGGCGGCCCGGTCGCCATCACCGATGAGGGCTCCATCGTCGGCATCGCCGGCGACGCCGAGATCTATCACGCCATCCTGCGCCAGACCGGGGTGGGCGGCTGAATCTCCGGGTTTCCGGCGGCATCCCCGCAGACGCCGCCGGAGCCGCCCGCTCAGAACATCAGGCGGGTACCGATGACCGTACGCCAGCCATCGACATCGCTGCCGGCTTCCCGGCGCAGGTCGGCCGTCTTGCCGGCGGCGCCTTCATAGACCACGCCGACATAGGGCGAGATTGTCCTGTCGACGAGGTCGTAGCCGAGCCGCAATCCCGCCTCGATGGCGGTCACGCCCTTGCCGATGCCGATGTCCCGGTCATCGGAAAAGGCCGCGTCGATATTGATCGACGGGGTCAGGATCAGCCGGTTGGTCAGCAGGAGCTCGTATTCGAGATCGAGGCGGGTCGAGAGGCGGCCCTTCTCGCTGACGAACAGGTCGAGATCGGTCTCGAACCATTGCGGGGCGAGGCCCGCCAGGCCGAGAACGCCATACCAGCGGTCCCGCCCCTCCGGCGTGTCGAGCCGGAAACCGGCCTTTACGTCGAAGAAGTCGGAGACCGGTTTCTGCAGCACGACCCGGTTCTCCAGCTTCTCGAAGCCATTGTCACGGAAGCTGTACTCTCCCTTGCCAAGCCAACGCAGCTTCAGTTCGTCGGTGCCGATGAAGGCGTCACCGTCGAACCCGAAGAGCCGCTCGCTCTCATCTCCAAAACGGTATTCCATCTCCTCGAACTGGATGCCGTAGAAGATCAGGCCTTTTTCCTGGGCCTCTGCCGGAAGAAACCCGGCGGGCAGGACCAGGACCGACAGCATCAACGCGATGACAGACTTTCTCATCCGCCCTCTCCCGTCGTGCCGACCATGCCGGTGGACGGTCCGCCCTCGACGACGATCCGACGGAACATACCGCTGGCGGCGTGATAGGCGAGATGGCAGTGGAAGGCCCACTTGCCCGGTGCATCGACCTCGGTCTCCATGTAGACCGTGGTGCCAGGCGCCACGCTGATCACATGCTTGACCGGGTTCCACTTGCCGGCGCCGGTATCGAGGATCGACCACATGCCGTGGAGATGCATCGGATGGGTCATCATCGTCTCGTTGACGAAACGGAAACGCACCCGCTCGCCATAGGTCAGGCGGATTTCCTCCTCGTCCTCGTACTTCTTGCCGTTGATGGTCCAGACATAGCGCTCCATGTTGCCGGTGAGCCTGAGTTCGATCTCCCGGGTTGCCGGACGCAGGGGATAGAGAGGCTTCTGCGCCTTGAGATCGGCGTAGGAGAGGAACTTGCCGCCATCCGCCGCGACCGGCAAAAGTCCGCTGCCCGGCGCATAGAACGGATCGGACGGGGCCGTTGCGTCGCCCGTCATCGGCATGGCATGCGCAGAATGGTCCATGCCCGGCATTCCCGGGGAGGAACCGGCCGGGGGCGGCATCGCATGTCCGGAATGGTCCATGCCTTTCATGCCGTCCCCCGTCGTCATGGCGCCGTGGTCCATGCCGTGTGCCATGCCCATGTCGGCCATGGTGAGCAGCGGCGGCGCACCCATTTCCGGCACTTCCGCTTGCATCCCCTCGCGCGGTGCGAGCGTGGCGCGGGCATATCCCGACCGGCCCATGGAGGCGGCAAAGACCGTGTAGGCGCGGTCTTCCTTCGGATGCACGATCACGTCATAGGTCTCGGCGACCGCGATGCGAAACTCGTCGACGGTGACCGGCTGCACGTTGTTGCCGTCAGCATTCACCACCGTCATCCGCAGGCCCGGAATCCGGATGTCGAAGTAGGTCATCGCCGAGGAATTGACGAAGCGCAGCCGCACCCGTTCGCCCGGCTTGAACAGGCCGGTCCAGTTCTGCGCCGCGCTCCGGCCATTGATCAGGGCGGTGAAGCCCTGCAGATCCTCGATGTCGGTCTTCATCATCCGCATCGAACCCCAGTCCTGCCGGTCGGCCAGCGTGGCGGCGAGGCCGTCGCGCCCGGCATCCTTCAGGAAGTCCCCGAGGGTCTGTTGCTGGCGGTTGTAGTAGTCCGGCATGCTTTTCAGGTTCCGCATGATGCGGTGTCCGGAATGCGGATGCGCGTCCGTCAGCTGCACCACATATTCCCGGTCATAGCGGAACGGTTCGCGATCCTTCGGCTCGATGACGATGGCGCCGTAGGCCCCGTCGGGTTCCTGGAACGGCGAATGGCTGTGGTACCAGTAGGTTCCGGCCTGCACGATCGGGAAGGAATAGGTGAAGGTCTCACCGGGAGCGATACCGTCGAAGCTGATGGTCGGCACCCCGTCCTGCCGGTAGGGCAGGATCAGACCGTGCCAGTGGATCGAGGTCGGAACATCGAGGTTGTTGGTGACATTGATCGTCACCGTCTCCCCCTCCCTGAACCGGAGTTCCGGTCCGGGCGAGGTCCCGTTATAGCCGATTCCCTCCCGGCTGAAGCCGCCTGTATCGATGGTCACCCGGTCAACCGTCAGGTCATAGGTACCGGCACCCGCCACCATCGGGAGCGAAAAGCCGGCGACGGCAAACACCAGGGCTGCGGGGCACGCGCCGGCATTCCTGAAGAACTTCCATGGCGCCATGATCAATGCCCCATCATCACGCGGATCGACATGCCGGAATCGTAGTGACCGGGCACGTTGCAGGCGATCTCCGGCTCGCCGCCGGAACCGAACTGCCAGACGATCTCACCGGTCTTGCCGGGCTCCAGCAGGATGCTGTTCGGGATATCGTGGTTCATGCCGTGGCCGCCGCCCTGCATGGCCTGGTGGTTGATGCGGTCTGGCATCAGCACGCCGTGATCGACCATCATCTGCATTTCCTTCTGATGCTCCGCATGCAGCGCCGGTGTGCCGATATTGAATTCGTGCACGAAGGCGCCGCGGTTCTCGATCCTGAAACGGACCGTCTCGCCGGGCTTCACCTCGATGTTTTCCGGCTCGAAGTAATTGTCGCCGATGGCGATGTCGATGGTGCGCTTCACCTGGCCCGGCTGGCCGGGCTGGCCGGATGCCATGCCATGGCCGGTGCCGTGGCCGCCGTGAGACTGGGCCGCCGCGACGGCCGGAAACGAAACGGCCGTTACAGCGAGCGCGGCGGCGAGAAACCCGATTTTCCTGTTCATTGTGTTCATCCTTGATAGCCGGCGACGCCGCAGGTCGGTGACCGCGGAACAAGGCCGCCGGGCGTAGCCGGTAGATTGTTGGGTGGACAGCGAGGGCAGGCATGCAGCCCGCCGGGATCAACCGCTCAGGCGGGGCGGCCTGAACAGTGGTTCGAATCCTTGGCCGGCCGTCAGTTCGTCGCGCATCCGGAAACGAGCGGTGAATACCTGTTTGCCCGGTTGAGCGGAAACGGCGCGCCAGACAAAACAATGCTGATCGCAGGCATGCGGATGAAAGGTTCCGGAAGGCTGCGGCTCATCCGGGCTGTCAGGGCCGTGATGCCCGGGATGCTCCGCAAGCCCCGCGGCGGCGAGCAGCCCGGACGGGCCCTGCAGGTCGGCATGAGCGAATGCCAGGCCCGCATTTCCCGCCACCAGCCACGACAGAAGCGCGAACATGGCGAGCAGGCGCCCTGCGCCGGCACCGCGCCTCTGTCCGTCTTCGCCGGCAAGCCGAATCAGCATACCTGGAGAAAGCCCTTGCATCGTTCGCCCCGGAAGGCCCTTTAAAGTCAGATATGGCAATCTTCGCGCTTTCCAGCAACTGGAAGCTCAAGCAGTTTCTTCACATGTCCGTATTCCCAACCGGCCGAAATCCGTTCCGACTGTCCGGCACTGCCGGCCCGACCGCCGCCATCGCCTTTGCGTCCATACTCTGGGGGCTCTACTGGGCGCCGGTGCGGGCGCTGCAGGATGCCGGGCTCGATGCTCTGTCCGCGGCAGCGGTGCTGAACGTCTCGGGCGCCGTGCTGATGCTGCCGCTGCTGCTGCGAACCGGTCTGCCCGGGCTCGGCTCGCTGCCGGCAGGTCTCCTGGTCGGCACGGCGATGACGCTCTACTCGGTGGCGCTCGGCCTGACCACGGTCGCCAACGCGGCGCTGCTGTTCTACCTGACGCCGCTCTGGAGCACGATCCTCGGCATCCTCACCGGCATCGAACGGCCGGGGCTGACCCGTGCCGCGTCCCTCATCCTCAGCCTCGCGGGACTCTGGCTGATCCTCGGCGGCGACAGCCTGCTACCGCAACTGACCAATGTCGGCGACATTGCCGCACTGGCGTCCGGCCTGCTCTGGTCGGTCGCCTCGCTGCGGCTGTTCGGTGGCGACCGCAACGATTCCGTCGCCGTCTGCTTCTGGTCGCTCGTCGCCGGCGGCGTGCTGCTCGGCGGATGGCTGCTGGCCGTGCCGGCGGCGAATGCGCCGGCCATCGTGACCGCAGACCTGCCGCTACCGCTGATCATCGGCGGCGCCATGATCGCGCTCCTGCTGCTGCTGACGGTGCGCGGGGCGCGCGACCTGCCGCCGGCGCGGGTCGGTATCCTGCTGATGGGCGAGATCGTCATCGGCATCGGCTCGGCGGCGATCTATGCCGGCGAGATCCCGCCCGCCACGACTCTCGCCGGCGGCGTTGCCGTCATCGGAGCGGCTTTCGTCGAGATCTTCGGCGGGCGAAAAACAGGGACGAAAAAAAATCCCGAGGTGTGACGCCGGTCACATTTTTTCTGGCCGGGACCCCCTATAAATGGGGTCATCGAAAGACGGGCAACGGTTCCCTCCCTGACCAGCCCGTCGAGGACGAACGGCCAGAGACGCCTCGGCCAGTCCGGAAATTGCGGTGGCGCTTCGCCCTTCCCCCTCCCTTCCCCCGAAAGAAGCGCCACCGCATACTTCCCTCCGGAGGCCCCGCCTGCCGGGCATCGGCTAGCGGGAAAAGACCTTTCTCAGCAATTCCGTCGTCCGTGCCGCCGGGTTCTCCCGGATCGCCTTTTCCTCGCGGGCCAGCATCAGGAACAGCCCGTCGAGAGCGCGCGTGACCACGTGGCTGGAAAGATCGGCGCTGACATCCGGCACGAAAGGCAGGGATTTGTAGCTTCCCATCATGTCGTCATAGGCCCGGATCGCACCGACTTCCCGGAGGCTCTCATCCACGACCGGTGTGAATTTCGATGTCAGGTCCGGCGTCATGCGGCCACGGAAGTAGCTGGTCGCCGCGTCGTCCGGCCCGTCATATATCTTCCTGGCATCGTCGAACGTCATCGTGGAAACGGCGTTCCAGAACAGTTGCCTGGCTTCCGGTGCGGCGGCTTCCGCGGCGCGGTTGAGGCGGAGTTCGAGATCGTCGGCCATGCCCGAAAGCCCCACTGTCCGGAGCGCCGATTGCGCCTTCTGCAGCGAGGCCGGCAGCGGAATATGGATGTCCGGATTGGCGTTGAAGCCGTCGACGGCGGACAGGGCGGCGACCACCCTGTCGGCGCCGACCCGCAACGCCTCCTTCAGCCCGTTTGCCACGTCCTGGTTCGACAGCGCGCCGCCGCCGGAGCCGGAGCCGCCGAGCAGCGATTTCGCCTTGTCCAGCAGGCCCTGGGCGCCGGCCGGGCCGGCCGCCATGAATATTGCGGACCCAACCAATCCGATAACAAGACGACGACCGACAATCATGACTGCTCTCTCACAAGGAATTTTCAATCAGTTACTGTGTATTTCAAAGCTCATGCAATAGAAACACGGATAATTTCACGTTTGATCTTCATCAAGCTTAGCACGTAACATGCCCGCCGTTCCGGGGGGGAACTGGACTTGACCGATGACGGAAACAACGAGGCCAACCTAGACGTCCTGATCGAGAGCCTACAACACCTGTCGCAGGCGTTCACGGTCTTCGACAAGGATCTCAAGCTGGTCTTCTGGAATGCGCAGTACGGCAATCTGCTCGGGTTTTCCGAAGATATGCTCTATACGGGCGCGCCCATGGAAACCTTCTTCCGGCTGAACGCCGAACGCGGCTATTACGGCGACGGCGACATCGAGACCCTTGTCGCCGACCGGGTCGCCTATGTCCGCCAGGAGAAACCCCACCGGTTCCAGCGCCGTCTGCAGGACGGGCGGATTCTCGACGTGGTCGGCAATCCGCTGCCGAATGGCGGCGTCGTGACCACCTACATGGATGTCACCGAGCAGATGCGGCTGAAGGACAGGCTGTCCGAAGCCCAGAAACGCCACGAACTTGCATCGCGGATCAGCCATACCGGCTACTGGAAGCACGATCTCGAACCGCATTCGATCTTCTGGTCCGACGAGGTCTATCGGATCCATGGCCTGCCGGTCGGCCAGCCGCTCAGTGACGAGAAGGTACTGGACACCTTCCATCCGGACGACCGCGAGGATGTCCGCTCGCTGGTGGCGGCCGCCGTCGAGCGCCAGATTCCCTTCGAGTTCGAGAAGCGTATCAGGCGTCCTGATGGCGAGATCCGCTATTGCCACTGCCGGGGGTTCTGCGAGAACGGCCCCGACGGCAAGCTCGTCGCGATCTTCGGGACATGCCAGGATGTCACTACCCGGGTCCTGGCCGAAACCGGCAAGCAGGAAAGCGACCGCCGCTACCAGTTGCTCTACAAGTACAGCCCCGTGATGCTCTGGACCGTAGGCCCCGATTTCGGCCTGAAGGAGTTCAACGAGACCTTTGTAAGCCAGCTCGGCTATACGTCGGACGAGGTCATCGGGCGAAACGTGCTCGATTTCTGTTCCGAAGCGACGAAGAAGAAGGTCATCGAGCAACTTCGCCCGGTGTTGCTCGCCGATGGCCAATATGCCAGCCAGCAGGTCGAGTTCGTGCGCCGTGACGGATCGATTCTCGAGGTTGAGGTCACCGCCTACCTGGACCGGTACGGACCTGGCGACCAGTTCCAGACCCTGTCGGCAGCGCTGGATATCTCCAGCCGCAACGAGGCGGAACGGCGGCTGCGGAAAGCCCTAGAGGAGGCTGAATTCGCGAACCGGACAAAGTCGCAGTTCCTTGCCAACATCAGCCATGAATTGCGCACGCCGCTGAACTCGATCATCGGCTTCTCGCAGTTCATGTCGCAACAATTGCTCGGGCCCGTCGGCAACCCGCAATATCTCGAATACAGCCGCGACATCCTCTATTCCGGCGAACACCTGCTCAACCTGATCAACGACATTCTCGACATCACGAAGATCGAGGCCGGCGAAACGCGGATCGAGGAATCGACCTTCTCCATCGCCGACCTGGTCGAGGCCTGCATGCGCATCGTGCGCCAACGCGCCCGCACCAAGGGCCTGGTGCTGCGGGTTGAAGATATCCGTTCCGGCGGCATCATGGTCCGCGCCGATGAACGCCTGATGAAACAGGTGCTGATCAATCTCGTCACCAACGCCATCAAATTTACCGAAGCCGGTGAAGTTGCGGTCGCGACCGGTATTGACGATGGCAGCCCCTGGTTCGAGGTCCGGGACACCGGGATCGGCATTCCGCCGGAGGATATCGAGCGGGTCATGCAGCCGTTCGTGCAGATTGCCGACGCGATGACCCGCAATCACGAGGGTTCGGGTCTCGGCCTGCCGCTGGCGAAGTCTCTGACCGAACTGCATGGCGGCACCCTCAAGCTGACCAGCGCGCCGGACAAGGGCACCGTTGTACGGGTCAATCTCCCGGCGGAACGGCTCGTCGCCCGGAACGAGACCGGCGGCACCAGGAAATAGCCTGCCGCCACCGGTCTGGCGCCGCTCAGGCCGGCATCGGGATCTGCTGGTCCGACGGCGGGATTGCCCAGCCCTTCTGCACCGACGGCCGCGCGGCCATCGCGAGATACCAGCGCTTCACGTTCGGGAATTCATTGAGATCGATCTTCTGCCAGTCGAAACGGCCGATCCACGGCCAGATGGCGAAATCGGCGATCGACAGCTCGCCGGCGATGAACTCGTTGTCCGCCAGCTGCTTGTCCATCACGCCGTAGAGGCGCTGCGCTTCCTTGGAGAAACGTTCCTCGGCATAGGGCGCCTTGCCCGCGTTGAACTTCACGAAATGATGCACCTGGCCCAGGATCGGGCCGGCGCCGCCCATCTGGAACATCAGCCATTCGATGACCTTCCAGCGGCCCTTCTCGTCCTTCGGCAGCAGCTTGCCGGTCTTCTCCGCGAGATAGAGCAGGATCGCGCCGGATTCCATCATGGCGATACCGGTATCGGTATCGACGATCGCCGGGATCTTGTTGTTCGGGCTGATTTTCAGGAAATCCGGTGCAAACTGCTCGTCCTTGTGGATGTTCACCGGTTTGACGACATAGGGCAGCCCCATCTCTTCCAGCGCCGTTGTCACCTTGCGGCCGTTCGGGGTTGTCCATGTGTAGAGTTCGATCATTCGCGTTTTCTCCTTGAATGGCGGCCGCCCTACAGACCGGCACGGAATGTCCGTACAACTCGCCGCTGGAACCGCTCGCCCGCCAGATGTATTGTCCGGCCCTGTTTGCATATGGAGGTCATCTTATGGGCTATGTCATCCCCGCACCAGCCACTCCCGCCGTTGCCGTTTCCGGCAGTGCGGACCTGTTTCCCGTCCGCCGGATCTATTGCGTCGGGCGCAATTACGCCGAGCATGCCCGCGAAATGGGCCACGATCCGGACCGCGAACCGCCGTTCTTCTTCATGAAGCCGGGCGACGCGCTGCTGCCGACCGGCACGGACTTTCCCTACCCGCCGATGACCGAGAACGTGCATTACGAAATGGAATTCGTGGTCGCCATCGGCAAGGGTGGCAACGACATCGCGGAAGCCGACGCCACCGATCACATCTGGGGCTATACCGTCGGTCTCGACATGACCCGGCGTGACCGCCAGGGCGAGATGAAGAAGATGGGCCGCCCCTGGGAAGCCGGCAAGGCGTTCAGCCAGTCCGCCCCCATCTCGCCGCTGAAGCCGGCCTCCGAGATCGGACATCCGTCGACCGGGCGCATCTGGCTCAAGAACAACGGCGAGATCGTTCAGGATTCGGATATCTCGGAACTGATCTGGAACGTCGCCGAAACCATCTCGATCCTGTCGCGGGATTTCGGTCTGGAAGCCGGTGACCTGATCTATACCGGCACGCCTGCTGGGGTCGGCGCGGTGAAACGCGGCGATCACCTGGTCGGCGGCGTCGACGGCGTCGGCGAAATCGACATCAAGGTCGTCTGACCGATCTCCGGGACGCTGCCGGTTTGATTGCCGGTAGCGTCCCGCACGTCATGAATGCGTAACGAAACCTTGATATGCGAGCCGTTCCCCGGCAACTTGGCGCCGAGGGAAAACGTTCATTCAGAGGGTTCAATCCATGCGCAAGACACTTGCCGCAGTTGCCGCCGCAACTGTACTTCTCGCCGGCCAGGCGTTAGCCGCCTCCGGCAAGCTCGTACTCTACACCTCCCAGCCGAACGCTGACGCCCAGCAGACCGTCGACGCCTTCAAGCAGGCCAACCCCGGCGTCGAGGTGGAATGGGTGCGCGACGGCACCACCAAGGTGATGGCCAAGCTGCGCGCGGAATTCGCCGCCGGCGCGCCGAAGCCGGACGTGCTGCTGATCGCCGATATCGTCACCATGGAGCAGCTCAAGAGCGAAGGCCGGCTGATGGCCTATGCGGATGCACCGGTCGGCGCCTACGGACCGGGCCTGCACGATACGGACAAGACCTATTTCTCGACCAAGCTGATCACCACCGGCATCGTCTACAATACCGGCGCGCCGATGCAGCCCGTGGATTGGGAGGATCTGGTCAAGCCGGAAGCCAAGAATCTGGTGGCGATGCCGAGCCCGCTGACCTCGGGCGCGGCGGCCATCCACATGGCGGCGCTCACCTCCAACCCGAAATATGACTGGGCCTATTACGAACAGCTGGCTGCGAACGGCGTCACCCCCAAGGGCGGCAATGGCGGCATCCTGAAGGCCGTGGCCAGCGGCGAGAAGCTCTACGGCGTCGTCGTCGACTTCCTGCCGATCCGCGAGAAGGAAAAGGGCGCGCCGGTCGAGTTCGTGTTCCCGGCGAGCGGCGTCACCGCCGTCACCGAGCCGGCCGCGATCCTGTCGACCTCGGCCAATCCGGACGCGGCGAAGGCCTTCATCGACTTCCTGCTGTCGAAGGAAGGCCAGGAACTGGCGCTCTCCCAGGGCTATCTCGCGGCCCATCCGGACGTGGCTCCGCCGGCGGGCTTCCCGTCCCGCGACAAGATCAAGCTGATGGCTTTCGACGCCGCCAAGGCGTTGCGCGAGGACGAGGCGAACAAGAAGAAGTTCGTCGAGATCTTCGGCCAGTAACCGGGCAACCGGAACCAGAGGGGCCCCGCCGGCAGCCGGCGGGGCCTTTCCCTGTTAATGGCCATTCTTTCCCTTCACAACCGGCGCTTTCCGGACAGCGAGTTCCTGCTGCTCGCGGGATTGTCCCTGTTCGTCATTTCCCTGAGCGCTTTGCCGCTCGGGCGGCTGCTGCTTGAGGGGATCGCCCCGGGCGGCACCACCAATCTCGACATCGCCCGCGACGTGCTGGGCGCGAAATCCACCTGGATCGCGACCCAGCGCACGCTGGTCACCGGAATCGGCGGCGCCATGGTCTCCGTCGTCGTCGGGGCGATCTTCGCGCTGCTGGTCGCGCTCACCGACATCCGCGCCAAGGGACCGCTGGTTTTCTGCTTCATGATCCCGATGATGATCCCGCCGCAGATCACGGCGCTGGCCTGGATCCAGCTGTTCGGCCCGTCGAGCGCATTGCTCAACGCGCTCGGCATCGCGCCGCCGCTGGGCTCGCCGCATCCCATGTATTCGCCGGAAGGCATCATCCTGCTGCTCGGCGTGCAGCACGCGCCGCTGGTCTTCCTCGCGCTCCGGGCCGGGCTGCGCAACCTGCCCCGCGAGACGGTCGAGGCCGCCCGGATATCCGGCGCCGGCCGCATCCGGGTGATGTGGGATGTCGTGATCCCGCTGATGGCGCCGCCGCTGATCGCCGGCGGTGCCCTCGCCTTCGTCTCGGCGGTCGGCAATTTCGGCATTCCCGCCATGCTCGGCGTGCCGATCTCCTACTCGACGCTGCCGGTGCTCATCTACCAGCGGCTCTCCGGCTTCGGCCCGTCGATCATTTCCGAGGTGGCGGTGCTGTCGATCGTCGTCGGCCTGCTGGCGCTCGCCGGCCTGCTGGTGCAGGGCTGGATGCTGTCGCGCCGCGACTACCGCACCATCGGGGCACCCTCGCGCACGCTCGACCTGCAACTGGGTCGCTGGCGGCCGGCGGCCGAGACCGCCTGCTGGCTGGTGATCGCGATGATCCTGATCGCCCCGCTGCTGGCACTTGCCGCGACCTCGCTGGTGCCGGCCTACGGTGTGCGGCTGTCTCCGGAAACCGCCTCGCTCGAGGCCTACCGCGAGGTGATCTTCCGCCAGGCGGTGACGGCGCGGGCCTTTGGCAATTCCTTCCTGCTCGCCGGCGGCGCGGCGCTGGTGCTGATGATGGTGGCCATCCCGCTCGGCTATTTCCTCGCCTGGCGGCGTTCGCCGCTGACCCGGTTCCTCGACATCGCCGCCGAGACCCCCTATGCCCTGCCCGGCGTGGTGCTCGCCATCGCCTGCATCCTGATCTTCCTGAAACCGATCCCGATCATCGACATCTCGATCTACGGAACCCTCTGGATCATCTTCGCCGCCTATCTCGGGCGTTTCCTCACGCTCGGGCTCAGACCGGTGGTGAGCGCCTTCGTGCAGACCGACCGTGCGCTGGAGGAAGCCGCGCAATCCTGCGGCGCGGGTTTCCTGCTGCGCCTGCGGACCGCCATCGCCCCTGCGATTGCGCCCTCGGCCGCCGCCGGCGCCATCCTTGTCTTCATGACCGCCTTCAACGAACTCACCGTCTCTGCGCTGCTCTGGTCATCGGGGACCGAGACACTCGGCGTCGTGGTGTTCAGCCTCGATGACGGCGGCTACGCGGTGCTTGCCGCCGCCGTCGCCATGCTGGCGGTCGCGGCCATCCTGCTGCTGATGATCGCGGCCCACGGCCTGTCAAACCGCCTGCCCAGGGGAGTGCTGCCGTGGCGAAGCTGAGGATCGACGGTACCTGGAAGCGTTTCGGCGAGGCCGCCGCCGTGGCCGATGTCTCGCTGGAGGTCGATTCCGGCGAATTCGTCGCCCTGCTCGGCCCGTCCGGCTGCGGCAAGACGACGCTGCTCCGCCTGATCGCCGGCTTCGAACGCCCCGACGGCGGCACCATCGCCATCGGCGATCGGCCCGTCGCCGACACGAACGGCCTGTTCGTGCCGCCGGAGAACCGCCGTGTCGGCATGGTGTTCCAGTCCTACGCGCTCTGGCCGCACATGAACGTCGCCGAGAATGTCGGCTATCCGCTCCGCGTCCGGAAAGTCGCGAAGGCGGAAACCGAAACCCGTGTCGCCGCCGCGCTGGCGCAGGTCGGGCTCGACGGGCTCGGCGACCGCCGGCCGGCCAATCTCAGCGGCGGCCAGCGCCAGCGTGTCGCGCTCGCCCGTTGCCTCGCCATGGAACCGGACGTCGTGCTGCTCGACGAACCGCTCGCCAATCTCGATGCGCATCTGCGTGAATCCATGCAGCTGCAGTTCCGCGACTTCCATCGCGCCACCTCCGCGACCATGGTCTATGTCACCCACGACCAGGCGGAAGCCATGGCGCTCGCCGACCGAATCGCCGTGATGGATGGCGGCCGCATCGTTCAGACCGCGCCGCCGCCCGACCTCTATCACCGCCCGGCCACCGCGATGGTGGCCCGCTTCATCGGCCGCGGCCAGGTGATCGATGCCATTGCCGTCGCTGCGGCCGGAGAGGGCCGGACCTGGGTGAGCGTTGGCGGGCAGCGTTTCGCCGTGCGCGGACAGGCGGCTACGGGGGCCGCGGTCCGGCTCTGCCTGCGGCCGGAGTGGATCGCCGTCGCCGATCCCGGTACCGAAGGCGCGCTCCAGGCCCGGGTCCGGGCGCGCACCTATCGCGGCGCGATGACGACGCTGGAACTCGATGCCGGGCTTGCCGGCGAGCTGCTGGTCGCCGACGTCGCCGGGACCGCCGACGGCATCGGCGAGGCAGTCGGCCTGACCCTGCAGGATGGCTGGATATTGCCGGTGGGCACGGGGTAAGCGAACTGCGTGCAGAATTCCCTGCCTGATCTTATCGACGGTTGTTTTCCTCGTGCCCCCTCTATCTGATGACGATCGGGATGATAGACGCTATCCCGTAGGGATGTCGGAACAGGGGGAGTGAGTACGCGTGGCCGACCAGACCGAAACCATCGAGACGCTTGCAGAGCTCGTCGGCAAGGAACCGGCG
The DNA here is from genome assembly GCA_040222645.1 of Rhodospirillales bacterium. Classification (GTDB taxonomy): domain Bacteria; phylum Pseudomonadota; class Alphaproteobacteria; order Rhodospirillales; family HT1-32; genus HT1-32. Next base: position 2,069 of record JAVKCR010000261.1, on the reverse strand, counting down.
AACGGCGCCGCCCGGCTGCGGCTCGCCGCCCTGTTCGAACGCGCGGGCAAGAGCGAGGAAGCCCGACAGCAGATGATCGTCGCGACCGCGCTCGATCCGTCCCTGACCCAGGCCCAGCTCAAGCTGGCCGACATCTTCCTGCGCGAGGGCGACATCAACAGCGCGATCCGCTGTTTCGGCATCGCCAACACCTTCACCCCGAGAGATTCGCTCCGGCTCAAGATCGCCCTGGCGCTGCCGCCGCTGATTTCCTCGACGAACGAGATCGGCATCCACCTCTCCCGGGTGCGCGCCGGCATCGCCGCGCTCTCCGGCCAGAAGCTGGCGGTTGCGGATCCCACCATCGACGGCGCATCGCTGTTCTACCTTGCCTATTACGGCATCAATGACCGGGCCTATTACGAAGCGCTCGCCCAGCTCTACCGGCGCGCCTGCCCGGACCTGGCGCTGTCCGCGCCGCATTGCGCCGGCGGCAAGGTGCCGGACACAACCGGCCGCAGGATCCGGGTCGGGTTCGTCTCGCGTTTCCTGCGCGACCATTCAATCGGCCGGCTGAACCGGCGGATGATCACCGGGCTCGACCGGGAGCGCTTCCATGTCACCCTCGCCGTCGGCCCGGGACCGAAGGATGCGGTGACGAAGGAACTCGCGGCATCCGCCGATCTCGCGATCGATCTGCCGGGCGACCTCGCGGAAGCGCGGCGGCGGCTGGCGGTCGCCGAACTCGACGTCCTCGTCTTCCCCGAGATCGGCATGGACACATGGACCTACTGTCTCGGCTTTGCCCGGCTCGCCCCCGTGCAATGCATGAGCTGGGGCCATCCGGTCACTTCCGGCATCCCGAACATCGACTACTTCGTTTCCTCGAAGCTGATGGAGGAGAGCGAGAATGCGCAGAAATATTATTCGGAGAAACTCTTCCTGCTGGAGACGCTGCCGACTTCCTATCCGAAGCCAGCCGCAGCCGGCAAACTCAAGACGCGCAAGGCGGCCGGGTTGGAAGACGACATCACCTACTATCTCGTCGCGCAATATCTCTTCAAGCTGCACCCGGATTTCGACGCCTACCTGGAAGGCATCCTGAAGAAGGATCCGAAAGCCAGGATGCTTGTCGTGCATGGCCGCTACCCGCGCTGGTCGATGTTCCTGAAGCAGCGATGGAAGCGGGCGATGGGCGAGCTTGCCGACCGCATCGAGTTCATCCCGCCGAGGCCCAACTCCGAGTTCCTCGACCTGATGCAACTGGTCGACGTGATCCTCGACATCCCGAGCTTCAATGGCGGCAACACCACCTTCGAGGCGCTGTCGGTCGGCACCCCGGTGGTGACCGAACAGCACTACCTGATGCGCGGCCGGGTTTGCGGCGCCATCCTGCGGCAGGCGAAGCTCGAAGCCTGTATCGCCACCTCGCGCACGGATTACGTGGATACCGCGGTGCGGCTCGCGACAGATACCGGCTTCCGCGCGTCGGTGCGCAAGACGCTCGAGGCCAATGTCGAGAAGCTGTTCGAGAACGATGCAGCGGTCCGCGAATGGGAGCGTTTCTTCACCGAGGCGCTGGCCGAGAAGAAGTCGGCGCCCGGCCCGACCCCGCCGGACCTGTCGGAATACCGGAAAGACTAATTTCCGTCGTATCCGGAAATCGCTTCCCACCTGCCCCATGAGATGTTAAGCGCCCCGCCTTGAGCATGGCGCGAACCAACGGGCAGCCGATATGTGGGATGCAATGAAGTCGGCCTGGGCGCTGTTCCTGGGCATCGGCCTGATGATGCTGGGAAGCGGCCTGCAGGGAACGCTGCTGGCTGTGCGCGCCACGTCGGAATCCTTCGGCGAGGCGACAACCGGTCTCATCATGTCCGGCTATTACATGGGCTTCTTCGTCGGCAGCGTGATCGTGCCGCGGGTGCTCGGCGATGTCGGCCATATCCGGGTCTTCGCGGCGCTCGCCACCATCGCCTCCTCCTCGGTGCTGATACATGCCATCTTCCTGGACCCCTGGGTCTGGACGCTGATGCGGCTGATCACCGGCTTTTCCTATGCCGGGCTCTATATCGTCTCGGAAAGCTGGC
>JAVKCR010000260.1:0-4475 GCA_040222645.1 Rhodospirillales bacterium | reverse complement strand
TTCATGAAATGCATGCCCATGAACCGACCCGGCCGATCGGTGCCGGCGGCGAGACGGGTGATCGAGATCGACGAGGTGTTGGTCGCGATCATCGCTTCCGGCTTCAGGTACGGGCAGAGATCCTTGAAGATCGCCCGCTTGATGGCCTCGTCCTCGGTCGCCGCCTCGATCACCAGGTCGGTCTGGTTGAAGATGTCGTAGGAGGTGCTGGTGGTCAGCCGTTTCAGCCCGGCAACGCGTTCCGCCTCGGTGATCAGGCCCTTGGCGACCTGGCGTTCCATGTTGTAGCTGATGCGTTCGACCGCCGTGGCCAGGATCTCGTCCGAGAGATCGACAAGCGCCACGTCGTGTCCGCCGAGGGCGCATACATGGGCGATGCCGTTGCCCATCGCCCCGGCGCCGATAACGCCAACGCTCTGCAGTTTGGTCATTGGGGAAGACTGCCTTGCTGTTTGATCAAGCATTCTGAAGTGCTGCCTCGAGTTCCGGAACCGCCGTGAAAAGGTCCGCCACGAGGCCATAATCGGCGACCTGGAAGATCGGCGCTTCCTCGTCCTTGTTGATGGCCACGATCACCTTTGAATCCTTCATCCCGGCGAGATGCTGGATCGCGCCAGAGATGCCGACGGCAATGTAGAGGTCCGGGGCGACGATCTTGCCGGTCTGGCCGACCTGGTAATCGTTCGGCACGAAGCCGGCATCGACCGCGGCGCGCGAGGCGCCGACGGCGGCGCCGAGCTTGTCGGCGACCTTCTCCAGCATCGCGAAATTGTCGCCGGACTGCATGCCGCGGCCGCCGGAGACGATGATCCGCGCGCTGGTCAGTTCCGGGCGCTCGGATTTCGACAGCTCGGCGCCGACATAGGTCGCGAGACCCGTCGCGTCGCCGGCGCCGATCGCCTCGATGCCGGCCGACCCGCCTTCCGCCGCCACCGCGTCGAAGGCGGTGGTGCGCACGGTGATGATCTTGATCGCGTCCGAGCTCTGCACGGTCGCCATCGCGTTGCCGGCATAGATCGGGCGGATGAAGGTATCGGCGCTTTCCACGCCGGCGATGTCGGAGATCTGCGCGACGTCGAGCAGGGCCGCGACCCGCGGCATGATGTTCTTGCCCGAGGTCGTCGCGGGCGCGATGACGTGGCTGTAATCGCCGGCCAGCTTGACCAGCAGGGCGGCGCTGTCTTCCGCGAGACGGTTGGCATAGAGCGCGTCATCGGCGACCAGCACCTTCGAGACGCCCTCGACCTTCGCCGCCGCGTCGGCGACCGCGCCGCAGTCGGCACCGGCCACCAGCACCACGATGTCGCCACCGATCTGCTTCGCCGCACCGACCGCATGCAGGGTGGCGGGCTTGAGCTCCGAATTGTCGTGCTCTGCGAGAACCAGGATGGACATCAGATCACCTTCGCTTCGTTTTTCAGCTTGTCGACCAGTTCGGCCACGCTGTCGACCATGATTCCGGCCTGGCGCTTCGGCGGCTCGACGACCTTCAGCGTCTTGAGACGCGGGGTGATATCGACACCGAGATCGGCCGGGTTCGTCACGTCGATCGGCTTCTTCTTCGCCTTCATGATGTTTGGCAGCGACGCGTAGCGCGGCTCGTTGAGGCGCAGGTCGGTGGTGACGATCGCCGGCATCTTGAGGGACAGGCTCTCGAGTCCGCCATCGACCTCGCGGGTGACCGCGAGCTTGTCGCCGTCGACCGCGATCTTCGAGGCGAAGGTGCCCTGCGCCCAGCCCAGCAGGGCGGACAGCATCTGGCCGGTCTGGTTGGAATCGTCGTCGATCGCCTGCTTGCCGAGGATCACCAGCGAGGGTTCCTCCTTCTCGACGATCGCCTTGAGGATCTTGGCGATGGCGAGCGGCTGAACTTCCTCGTCGCTCTGCACCAGGATGCCGCGGTCGGCGCCCATGGCGAGCGCGGTGCGGATGGTTTCCTGGGCCTGCTGCGGGCCGACCGACAAAGCGATGACCTCGGTCGCAATCCCGGCTTCCTTCAGCCGGACAGCCTCTTCGACACCGATTTCATCGAACGGATTCATGGACATCTTGACGTTGGCCGTTTCGACCCCCGACTGGTCCGCTTTGACGCGTATCTTCACATTGTAGTCGATGACGCGCTTGACTGCGACGAGTACCTTCATTGACTGCCTGTCCAACCCTTTCCGGAATCTTGATCAGGCGGGGCGGCCGGCGCCAGGACAGCGCGAACCGAGGCCCCCACCTCATTCATTTGTGCAGCGCACACTAGGCCGTCGCCAAATCGATGTCAATTTCGCGACGGATGGCGGTTGACCGGGCGATTCAGAGGGTTTTCTCAGCGATTGGCGCCCGGCTGCCAGAGCACATCCGCCGTGCCGTTGCCGTTGGCGGCCCGCGCCAGCACGAAGAGATGATCCGACAGGCGGTTCACATATCGCACGGCATCCGGATTGATCTGCTCGATAGCGGCAAGTTCTGTCATCATCCGTTCGGCACGGCGCACCACGGTGCGCGCGAGATGCAGGTGCGCGGCCAGCGGCGAGCCGCCCGGCAGGATGAAGGAGGTCAGCGGCGCGAGGTCCGCATTGAGTTCATCGATCTCCGCCTCCAGCCGCGCGGTCTGGGCCGCGACGATGCGGAGCGCGCCCGCGGCCTTGCGGCCGTCTTCCGGGGTGCAGAGGTCGGCGCCGAGATCGAACAGGTCGTTCTGGATGCGCGCCAGCATCGCGTCGATCGCGCCTTCGCTGTGCAGCCGGGCAAGGCCGAGGACGGCGTTCGCCTCGTCGACGGTACCGTAGGCTTCGACCCTGAGCGCATGCTTGTCGACCCGGCTGCCGTCGCCGAGGGAGGTCTGCCCGGCATCGCCGCCGCGCGTGTAGATGCGGTCGAGTGTCACCATGTCGGCATGCTCCTCACTTCATGGTCAGGATGGCGATAACGCCCATCAGGAGAATGGTGAGGAACTGGAAGATGACGCGCATCTGCATCATCTTGTTCGAGCGCCTCGCGTCGGACTGGCCGCTGCGGATAAAGGTGAAGATGCCGAACATCAGCGCGCCCACGGTCGCGAAGGCGGCAATCATCACCAGGAAGGGCATGAAAGAGGTCATGAGCGGAATATGGCGCTTGCCCTCGTTTCGTCCAACGGTTTCTGACTGGAAATCGCAACATTCGATGCTTGCCGCGCCCTTCCCGTGCCGGCACGATCCGGACCAGTGCATCTCTCTGGGAACCCCGTCATGACCGATCTGCCCGCCGCGAGCGATGTCGCGCGGCTCTTCAGCCTGCATGCCATCTGGCAATCCTACCTCGATGTCGAGGCCGCGATGGCCCTCGAACAGGGGGCGCTCGGCATGATTCCGCAGGCCGCGGCGGAGGAGATCGCGGCGAAGGCGCATCTCGATATCATCACCGCCGACGCGCTGGCCGCCGACATCGCCGTCACCCGCGCGCCGATCGCCTCGATCGCCCGCGTGCTCTCGGCCGCCTGCTCACCGGAAGCGGCCGGCTACGTGCATTGGGGCGGCACCACCCAGAACATCCAGCAGACCGGCCGGACCCTGCTGCAGAAACAGGCGCATGCGGCGCTGATGGCCCGGCTCGGCCGGGTGATCGCCGGCTTCTGCGACATGGCGGAGGCGACCGCCGCCATTCCCGCCGTCAGCCGCACCAACCACCGCCAGGCGCTGCCGATCACCTTCGGTTTCAAGATCGCCGCCGTGATCGAGGAACTGGAGCGCCATGCCGAGCGGCTGCGCGAGGCCGAGAAGCGCGTCTTCACCAGCCAGATGGGCGGGGCGGTGGCCGCCATGCATGCCTGGGGCGAGAAGGGTCCGGCGCTGAACGAGGCGGTCTCGCGCCGGCTGGGACTTGTGCATATGCACATCCCCGCCCGCACCGCCGCCGACCACATCGCCGAATACGCCCTGCTGCTGGCCCTGCTCGGCACCAGCATCGACCGCTGGGTGAGCGAGATCTACCTGCTGATGGGCGACGAGTTCGGCGAGTTGATCGAGGATCTCGGCGCCGGCGTGATCGGGTCCTCCACCATGCCGCACAAGATCAATTCCAAGCTCGCGGTGAAGATCATCGCCGACGCGTCGCGGCTGCGCGCCATGACGGGGCCCGCCTTCGATGCCATGCGCTCGACCAACGAGAGCGATTCGGCGACCAACCACCTGATCTACGACACCCAGTCGAAACCGGTGACGCTCGCCTACGAGATGCTCTGCGACCTCGATGCGCTGATCCCGGCGATCCGGCTGTTTCCCGACGGCATGCGCCGGAACCTCGACCTCACCGGCGGGCTGATCGCCGCCGAGAACGTGATGATGATGCTGGCCCCGAAGCTCGGCCGAACCCATGCGCATGATCTCGTGCACCACGCCGCGGCGGTCGCGGTGGCCGAACGCATCCCCTTCATCGAGGCGCTGATGATGGACGGGGAGATCAGCGGTGCGGCAACGCGGGAGGAGCTGGAACTTGCGACGGAT
>JAVKCR010000259.1:0-19612 GCA_040222645.1 Rhodospirillales bacterium | reverse complement strand
GTTCGCGCGCCCTGCCACACACTTGAGTAGGGGGTACCTTCGATGGCGACTTTATTGAAGACCACGTCTGCTGCGTTGGTCGGCCTGTCCATGGCCGCCTTTGCCGCGAACGCCCAGGCGCAGACCAAGTGGGACATGCCGGTGGCCTATGCCGCGGGCAACTTCCACACCCAGACCGCGGTGGCTTTTGCCGAAGCCGTGAAGGTCGCCACCGGCGGCAAGCTAGAAATCACGGTTCATCCGTCGGGCTCGCTGTTCAAGGGTGACGAGATCAAGCGCGCCGTGCAGACCGGCCAGGCGCCGATCGGCGAACGCCTGCTCAGCGCCCACGAGAACGAGAACCCGCTGTTCGGCGTCGATTCCATTCCGTTCCTCGCCACCTCCTTCACGGACGCCGCCAAGCTCTGGAAGGCCGCGAAGCCGGAACTGGCCAAGCTGATGGACAGCCAGAACCTCGTGCTGCTCTATTCCGTTCCCTGGCCGCCGCAGGGCTTCTACTTCAACAAGGACGTGAATTCCGTCGCCGACGCCAAGGGCGTGAAGTTCCGCTCCTATTCCGCCGCCACCGCCCGCATCGCCGAACTGATGGGCATGGCCCCGGTGCAGGTCGAAGCTGCGGAAATCTCGCAGGCCTTCGCGACCGGTGTCGCGGAATCCATGATCTCGTCCGGCTCCACCGGCTATGACCGGAAGATCTGGGAGCATGTCAGCCACTTCTACGAGGTGAACGCCTGGCTGCCGCGCAACTACATCTTCGTCAACAAGGACGCCTGGAACGAGCTCGACGAAGGCACCCGCAACATCCTCATGGGTGTGGCCGAACTGGCCGAGCGGGCCGGTACCATGGAATCCGAGAAGCTGACCGACTGGTACAAGGGCCAGCTGATGGCCAATGGCATGAAGGTCCAGGTCGCCGGCGACAAGCTGAAGGGCGAACTGGAGGAAATCGGCAAGACCATGGCCGACGAGTGGCTCGCCAAGGCCGGCGCTTCCGGCAAGGCGATCGTCGATGCCTACAAGGCGATGTAAGCTCGACGTCTGACCAAACTTGAGTAACAGGGTCCGCGCCGCGCTGGTGCGGTGCGGACCCGACGGCTTCGACACCGGATGGGGGTTCGGCTCGAAGGGCCTGTAATCAGGGGAGTTTCCATGTCTGCGTTACGTTCTCTGGGCCGGTCTCTGCGCCCGGTTCTCGATGCCGTCTACAATGTCTGCGGCTATATAGCCGCCTGTTTCCTGCTGGTCATCCTGCTCATCATCGTGGTGCAGATGATCTCCCGCTGGATACTCGATTTTGCCGGTCTGGTGCGCTCGGTTGCCGGAGATGGCGCCGCCGACTGGGTCCTCGACAACATGACCTACCAGTTCATCGGCTCGACGAACTATGCCGGCTATTGCATGGCCGCCGCCTCGTTCTTCGCCATGGCCTACGCGCTGAACAACGGCGCCCATATCCGTGTCAACCTGGTGCTGACCCGGCTGACAGGCCTGTCGCGCCGCATCGGTGACATCTGGTGCTTCAGCATCGGCGCCTTCTTCGCCGGCTTCTTCGCCTGGTACGCCATCCGCGCCGTCTACTGGTCGCACAAGCTGCATGACGTCAGCCAGGGACAGGACGCCACCCCGATCTGGATACCCCAGCTTTCCATGGCGTTCGGCACGACGATCCTCGCGATCGCGCTGGTTGATCACCTCATCCGCGTCATCTTCGTCGGCGAGACCGACCTTTCCGCCGAACGCGTCGGCGAAACCAAGAGCGAATAGGGAACGGCATCATGGAACAGCTTCCGCTCACGCTCATCTTTCTCTTCACGCTCTTCTTCCTGCTGGGTTCCGGTGTCTGGGTGGGGCTGTCGCTCCTCGGCGTCGCGCTCGTCGGCATGGAGCTCTTCACCAACCGCCCGGCCGGCGACGCCATGATCACGACGATCTGGACCGCCTCTTCCTCGTGGGCGCTGACGGCGCTGCCGCTGTTCATCTGGATGGGGGAGATCCTCTACCGCACCCGGCTGTCGGAAGACATGTTCCGCGGCCTCGCGCCCTGGATGGCGCCGCTGCCGGGCCGGCTCCTGCATACCAACGTGGTCGGCTGCACCATCTTCGCCGCGGTGTCCGGTTCCTCGGCCGCGACGCTGACCACGGTCGGCAAGATGTCCATCCCGGAACTGCGCTCGCGCGGCTATCCGGAGCGGATGATCATCGGCACGCTGGCCGGTTCCGCCACCCTCGGGCTGATGATCCCGCCCTCGCTGACGCTGATCGTCTACGGCGTCACCATCAACGAATCGATTTCCAAGCTGTTCATTGCCGGGGTCTTTCCTGGCCTGACGCTGGCCGCCCTGTTCATGGGCTACGTGGTCTGGTGGTCCTTCGTCCACAAGGACGAGGTGCCGCCGCCGGAACCGAAGATGACGCTCTGGTTCCGCATCTCGGAGGCCCGCTTCCTGATCCCGGTGGTCTGCCTGGTGATCTTCGTCATCGGCTCGATGTACATGGGCCTCGCCACCCCGACCGAGGCCGCCTCCATCGGGGTGATCGGCGCCATGATCCTGGCCGCGCTGCAGGGTTCGCTGAATTTCGAGACCTTCAAGCAGAGCCTGCTCGGCGCGACACGCACCTCCTGCATGATCGCGCTGATTCTCGCGGGCGCCGCCTTCCTCTCGCTCTCGATGGGCTTCACCGGCCTGCCGCGGGCGCTGGCGGCCTGGATCGATTCGATGCAGCTCTCGCCCTATACCCTGATCTTCGCGCTGACCATCTTCTACATCATCATCGGCTGCTTCCTGGACGGCATCTCGTCGGTGGTGCTGACAATGGCGGTGGTCGAACCGATGATCCGCACCGCCGGCATCGACGTGATCTGGTTCGGCATCTTCATCGTCGTCGTCGTCGAGATGGCCCAGATCACTCCGCCGATCGGCTTCAACCTGTTCGTGCTGCAGGGCATGACAAATCACCAGATGGCCTATATCGCGCGCTGCGCGATGCCGCTGTTCTTCCTGATGTGCGTGATGGTGGTGATCCTCGTGGTGTTCCCCGAACTCGCCACCTGGCTGCCCGACAACATGCGCACCCGCCCGCCCGGCTAACCCGAGGAGACCGACATGCCTGACTTCATCCTCACCGGCCGCGAGGACGCGACCGCGATCCTGACGCTCAACCGGCCGGAAGTGATGAATGCCTGGAACCGCGCCATGCGCGCCGAGATTCTCGACGCCATGGCCGGCTTCGCCGCCGACCCCGCCATCCGCGCCCTTGTCATCACCGGGGCCGGCGACCGCGCCTTCTGCGCCGGACAGGATCTCAACGAGGCCAAGGACTTTACCCCGGACCAGGCGGAGGCCTGGATCGAGGAATGGCGGGTGCTCTACACCGCCTTGCGGACCTTCCCGAAACCGCTGATCGCCGCGCTGAACGGCGTCTCGGCGGGCTCGGCCTTCCAGGCCTGCCTGATGACCGATGTCCGTGTCGCCCACAAGGGCGTGCGCCTCGGCCAGCCGGAGGTGAAATCCGGCATCGCCTCGATCACCGGTCCGTGGATCATGAACGCCATGTTCGGACTGTCGCGCACCACCCACATGGCGCTGTCCGGCGAGCTGATCATGGCCGGCGAGGCGCATCGCGCCGGTATCGTCCATCACCTGGTCGAGCAGCCGGACGTGATGTCGAAATCCCTGGAGGTCGCGGCCGGCATGGGCGCCTTGCCGCAGGGCGCCTTCGGCCTGACCAAGCGCTGGCTGGTGGAAATGACGCAAGCCGGTTTCGATTCCGCCTTCGAGGCGGCGCACCGCTACCACCGCGAGGCCTACGAATCGGGGGAACCGCAGCGCGAAGCCGCCGGCTTCGTCGCCAGGCGGAAGGCTTGATCGCAGCGACCCACGCCGCCCTGCTCGAACAGGTCGCGGCGGAGGATCCCGATCACGTGCTGCTGGAATGGCAGGGCCGGCCGATCACCGTGGCCGGGATCGCAGGCCGCGCCATCGCCATCGCCACCCGGCTGATCGACGACGGCGTCAGGCCGGGCGACGCCATCGCGCTGATGCTCGACAACCATCCCGACCATGTGGCGCTGATCTTCGCGTTGTCGCTGGCGGGTGCGGTCTGGGTGCCGCTGAATGCGAAACTCAAGGGCCCGGCGCTCCGCCATATCGCCGACGTCACGAATCCCGTCGGCACCATCGCCGACGCGGCCTACGAGGAAACCATCACCGCGGCCGGCATTGCCGGCAAGAGCTGGAAAGCCGCCGACCTGTTCGCCTTGACGCCCGGTAATCCGGGCTCGTTGCCTGGCCGTAACGATATCGGACCGGAGAGCACGCGCACCATATTGTTCACCTCGGGCACCACCGGCGCGCCGAAGGGCGTCATCGTTACCGAACGCATGCTGCTGGCCGCCGCCGGCTTCGCCGCCATCGCCTCGAACGCGGAGGCGGGCGACCGGTTCCATTTCTGGGAACCGCTGATCCATGTCGGCGGCGCCCAGATGCTGGGGCTTGCGCTGATGCGCCGCGCCACCCTCGTCATGGTGCCGCGCTTCTCCGCCAGCCGGTTCTGGGACGAGGTGCGCGCGGGCCGCGTCACCAAGGCGCATTATCTCGGCGGCGTGCTCGATATCCTGCTGAAGCAGCCGGAAGATCCCCGCGACCGCGATCACGCCCTCGCGCTGGCCTTCGGCGCCGGCGCACAGCCGGAAGTCTGGCGCGCCTTCGAGGCACGTTTCGGTGTCCGGCTGGTGGAGGTCTACGGCATGACCGAGGCGTCGAGCTTCTCCACCCTCAATCTCGACCATGTCGTGGGCTCGATCGGCAAGCCCGCGCCCGGTTTCACCATCCGCCTGCTCGATGCCGACGGCAACGACGTCCCGGACGGCGAGCGCGGCGAGATCGTGCTCCGCACCGACCCCGCCGAACTGATGACGCCGGGCTATCTCGGCAATCCGGAAGCGACTGCCGGGCTTCTGCGCGGCGGCTGCTGCATACCGGCGACATCGCCCGGCGCGACGCGGACGGCAATTACGTCTTCTCCGGCCGCGCCAAGGACATGATCCGCCACAAGGGCGAGAACGTCTCGGCCTGGGAGGTCGAGCGGGTGCTGAACGATCATCCCTCGGTCGCGGAAAGCGCGGTGATCGGCGTGCCGGGCGAGCTCGGCGAGGAGGATATCCTCGCCTGTCTCAAGCCGGCAGACGGCGCGGAAATCGATCCGGCAGCGATCCACGCCTGGTGCACAGACCGCCTCGCCGGCTTCCAGCTTCCCCGCTATCTCCGCATCGTCACGGGCTTCGACAAGACGCCGTCGGAGCGTATCCGCAAGCAGACGATCGCCCGCGATGTCAGCGGAGATATCGAGCTGAGAGGGTAACCCCCGGGCCTAGCCCTTCGGGGTTGCCTCGGCGACCGACGGGCGCCTGGAGAAGTCGGCGTACCAGGCGGCCAGTTTCGGCCGCGCCGCGCGCCAGTTGCGCTCGGCATGGCGCAGGTCGAGATAGCCGAGCCCGGCGGCGATGGCGAAATGGCCGATATGCGGCGCGCCGTCGAGCTGGGCGATATCGTTCTCCAGCGCCTCGGTGGCGGTGAGCACGCCGTTCCAGTTGCGCTCCACCCAGGTCGGCGAGCGTTCGCCGTTGATCCGGCCTTCATGCACGATCAGGAAGGCGGAATCGCAGATGCCGTTGCCGAGCGCCGCCAGGGTGAGCGCACGGAAGCGCTGCTTCGGGTCCGACGGGTAGAGCTTGTGCCCGTCATGCAGGCTGTCGAGATATTCCGTGATCACCGAGGAATCGAACAAGACGTCGCCGTCGTCGGTCTCCAGCGTCGGCAGCTTGCCGAGCGGGCTCTTGATGTTGATGCCGTGCATCGGGGCGCCGGGTTCCGGGGCGACCCTCTCGACCCGGTCGCCGAGACCGCATTCGAGGGCGACGGCGAGACATTTGCTGGCAAAGGGGGAGGCTGCTGCGTAGACGAGCTTCATTCCGGGACGTTCCTTTTTTGATCAGACTGTTATGGGCATCGGGGTCAGCGGGTAGCTGGCCTCCACGCTGTAGTGCGAACCGTCCCGCGTCAAGACGCTGGAGAACAGCGAGAACTCGCCGACCTCGAAGGGTTCGGTGGAAAACAGGTTCTTCTGCCGGCAGTAGTTCGCCAGCCGGTCGAAATTGACGTTGCGCAGCCGGGCGATGGTGACATGCGGGCGGTATTTCCGCTTTTCCTGCGCGATGCCGAACCGGGCCAGCGACGAGCCGATGCGTTCATGCAACTGGATCAGCGGGGGGTTCTTCTCGACATCGACGAACAGCATCCGCCCCTCGCCGCCCGGCCCCTTCTGGCCGAACCAGTCGATGCCGGTGAGCCGGAGCTCGAAGGCCGGCGAGCGCACGCCCTCGAGCGCCAGGTCGACATCCGCCGCGGCATGGCGGTCGACCTCGCCGATGAAGTTGAGCGTGAGATGGAGGTTCTCTTCCCTTATCCAGCGCGCACCGGGTAATGCCGTTTCCAGCATCCGAAGCCGGCGAGTGACCTCGTCCGGCAGGGTGAGCCCGACAAACAGTCGCAACATGCTCCACCTCTCCCGCGGCCATGGCCTTCAAAGATAGGCGTTCGGCCGCTCCGCGTTGATCGCTTCGATGCCGTCAAGGACGTCCGGCGGCAAATCCATCGTCACCGCGCCGACATTGACCTTCAACTGCGCCATCGTGGTGGCACCGATGATAACGGAGGTCATGAATCGGCGCGACCCGCAAAATGCGAGCGCCAGCGCCGACGGGTCGATTCCGTGCCGGCCGGCCAGCGCGACATATTTCTCCGCCGCCTCGAAGGAGGTCGGCGACAGGTAGCGCGGAAAGTAGTCCGGCCAGCGGGTTAGCCGCGCGCCCTCTGGCCGCGCGCCGCCGAGATACTTGCCGGTCAGCATGCCCGACGCGAGGCAGCCATAGGCAAGCAGGCCGATATCCTCGCGGATGGCGAATTCCGACGTGCCGACCTCGAAGGTGCGGTTGATCAGGTTGTAGGGATTCTGGATCGAGGCGATTCGCGGCAAACCCGCCGACTCGGAGACCCGGAGATGTTCATGCAGGCCCCAGGGCGTCTCGTTGGAGACCCCGACATGGCGGATCTTGCCTTCCGTCACCAGCTCGCCAAGCGCGCCGAGGGTCTCCTCGACCGGGGTGACCTCCTCGTTGTCGTCATGGTCGTAATTGAGCTTGCCGAAGGTGTTGGTGCCGCGATCCGGCCAGTGCGTCTGGTAGAGATCGATATAGTCGGTCCCGAGTCGTTTCAGGCTCTGCTCCACGGCCAGCCTCACCTGCGCCGCGTCGAGGCGGGTGCGCGCGCCGCCGCGAGCCGTCGGGAATCGGTCGCCCGGGCCGAGGATCTTGGTGGCGAGGATGACCTTGTCGCGGTTGCCCCGCGCCCGCATCCAGTCACCGACGATCTCTTCCGTGCGGCCATAGGTTTCCGGCTTGACCGGCACCGAATACATCTCGGCGGTATCGATGAAATTCACCCCCTCGGCGAAGGCGTAGTCGAGCTGTTCGAAGGCCTCGTCGGGGCCGTTCTGCTCGCCATAGGTCATGGTTCCCATGCAGACGAGGCTCACGTCGAGCCCGGTTCTGCCAAGCGGTCTGAATTTCATGCTGCTCTCTTTATCCGGTGTGGATGACGCCGACGTTACATCAGCAGGGTGAGGACCCCTGTATAGCCGTAGAGGCGGTTGTTGGAAATTTCCCCGTTGCCGTAGAAGCCCGCAAGCGGCATCTCGCCGAATACCTCGCGGATGGCCGTGGTCTCGAAGTCCGCCTCCGCGAACATGCCCGGCCCGCGGGCAACGCAGGAGAAATAGAGCGCCCCTCGGGGCCGGCGCCCTTCCGTTCGGGCCTTGAGGTTTTCCAGCATGCGGTACATGTCCTGCTCGGCGCCGGCCGGGTCGCGGCGGACGAACATCACCCGGTCGCCGGGCTCGACCGCCTCGCCGATCGCCACCAGGCCGCGCTCTACATCGAGACCCATCAGGTTGCGCACCACGTAATCGCCGGTATCCGATCCGCGGATCGGCAGCGCGGCATGGATCAGGCCGCCGAGTTTGTGGAGGTCGCGGGCGAGCAGGTCGCCGATATCTTCCTTGAGCACGTCGAGCGCCGGGCGGCTGTCGAGGGTGACCAGCACATGTTGCACGGATTCGGTCACCAGGTAGGCCGGTCCGACCGGGGTGCAGCCCTGGGTGAGACCGGTAACCGCCTCGATCTCGGGAGCCAGGATGATTCCGGACAGGCCGCCGGAGATCATGCGTTTCGTAATCTGGCGGCAGCGTCCGCGCGAGGCGGTCAGCCCGCCGACGAGGAAGGCGCCAGTGGTTTCCCCGATCATCGACATCGCTTCGAGCAGATCCTCGCTCGCCGGATCGCCGTGGGCGACGATCAGCGGCGGCGCGAAGGCCCCGAGCCAGCCGCGCTCCTCCATCGCCGCCTTCTCGCCCGACGGGCAGAACAGGCGGTATTCCGCCTCGGCAAGATCGCAGGTCATCACGGCGATGGCCGGACGGTCGAAATGGCTTTCGCCGTCTCCGCAGATGCCGAAGCCGGTGGTGCCGGTCCAGTCCTGCACGCCGGTTTCCGCCCGCAGGAAGGCGAGGATCGGGTCGAGATCCTCGGTCAGGATGTCGGTGGTGTAGATGAAGCCGATCCGGTGTCCGTCGCTCTTCGCCCCGAGCCGCGCCACAACCTCCCCGGCGGCGGTCCGCCAGTCGGGGCCGGACGCTGTGGCGGAGGCAAAAGCCAAGGCCTAACCCCCCGCCCCGCGCGCCGACGCCAGCAGTCGACGGACGGCGGGCAGGATGCGTTCGACGATCACGGCGACGCCGCGTTCGTTCGGATGGATGCCGTCATCCTGGTTGAGCGCCGGTTCGGCCGCGACGCCGTCGAGAAAGAACGGGTAGAGCGCGACACCCTTTTCTTCCGCCAGGTCAGGATAGATCGCGTTGAAGGCCGCGCCGTAATCGCGGCCGAGATTCGGCGGCGCCAGCATGCCGGCCAGCAGCACCTCGATGCCGGCGGCCTTCAGCTCGTCGATGATCCGCGCCAGGTGACGTTTCGTGTCGGCCGGATCGAGGCCGCGCAGCGCGTCGTTGGCGCCGAGTTCCACGATCGCCGCATCCGGCTTGTCGGCAAGCAGCCAGCCGATCCGCCCGGCGCCGCCAGCGGAGGTATCGCCGGAGACGCCGCCATTGATCACGATCACGTTATCGCCGGCCGCCGCCAGCGCGTCGCCGAGCTGATCTGTGAATCCCTTGCCCTGATTCAGGCCGTAACCCGCCGTCAGGCTGTCGCCAAGCACCAGCAGGCGCTGCGGTTCGGCGGCCGCCGGGAGGGCCGCTGTCGCACCCGCGAGCAGGATTGCCGCAAAGAGGACGTTGAAAAGCCGCCGCATTCCGCCATATCGGAACGGAACAGGCCGCTTCTCCCCCTTCCGGTCGGGCAACAGAATCTGGAACGACAGCATGAAAGACCTTTCGCCTGCGAGCGATGCCGCCATCCGGCTGGACGACGTTCATCTAACGTTGGGTGCGGAATCGGGCGAGGTCAACATCCTGCGTGGCATCGATCTCGTCGCCCAAAGCGGCGAAGCACTTGGCATTGTCGGACCGTCCGGTTCCGGCAAGACCTCGATGCTGATGGTCATCGCCGGCCTGGAACGTGCAACCTCAGGTTCGGTTTCGGTCGCCGGAAAGACGCTCGACGACATGCGCGAGGACAACCTTGCCCTGTTCCGCCGGAAGCATGTAGGCATCGTCTTCCAGGCGTTCCACCTGATTCCGACCATGACGGCGCTTGAGAATGTCGCCATCCCGATGGAACTCGCCGGCCTCGACGATGCCTTCGAGCGGGCCCGCGCCGAGCTCGAGGCGGTCGGGCTCGGCCACCGGCTCGGACATTATCCCGGCCAGCTGTCCGGCGGCGAACAGCAGCGCACCGCGCTGGCCCGGGCCTTCGCCATCGAACCCGACATCCTGCTGGCCGACGAACCGACGGGAAATCTCGACGGCGAGACCGGCGAGCAGATCGTCGAGCTGATGTTCCGCCTGCGTAACGAACGTGGCTCCACCCTGATGCTGATCACCCACGACCCGGCGCTGGCCGGGCGCTGCGACCGCACCCTGACGCTGGCCGACGGCCGGATCGCCGGCGAAGCCGTGCGGGCGGTCGCCTGATGGGCCGCCTGCCCGTCGAGCTCCGCATCGCCTTCCGCGAATTGCGGGCCGGCCTCCGGGGTTTCCGCATCTTCATCGCCTGCCTGGCGCTCGGCGTCGCCGCCATCGCCGCGGTCGGGGCGCTGTCCGCCAGCGTCGTCGACAGCCTGGAGCGCGACGGCCAGTCGATCCTCGGCGGCGACGTGGAATTCCGCCTGCTGCACCGCGAGGCCGACGACGGGCAGACCGCCGCCATGCGGGCCGCCGGCACGCTATCCTTCACCCGCCAGATGCGCGGCATGGTCGGCCCGGCCGGCGTGCCCGACAGGCGCACGCTGGCCGAGGTCAAGGCCGTCGACGGCGCCTACCCGCTCTATGGCGCGATCACCCTGGCCCCGGCGATGGCGCTCGACGACGCGCTGGCGGAGCGCGCCGGCCGGTTCGGCGCCGCGGTGGATGCGAGCCTGCTGACCCGGCTCGGCCTCGCGGTCGGCGACCGGATCAGCCTCGGCGACACTGAATTCGACATCCGCGCTGAGATCGCGCGCGAGCCGGACAGGGTCACCAGCGTCTTCACGCTCGGTCCCCGGGTAATGGTCTCGAACGCGGCGCTGGAGACCACCGGCCTGATCCAGCCCGGCAGCCTGGTGCGCAACTATTACAGGGTCCGGCTGCCGGCGGATATCGACCGGGAAAGCTGGCTCGACGACATGAACGAGCGGTTCGCGGATGCCGGCTGGCGGGCCCGCACCACGTCCGAAGCCGCGCCGCGCGTCACCCGCTTCGTCGACCGGCTCGGCCTCTTCCTGACCCTGGTCGGCCTGACCATCCTGCTGGTTGGCGGCATCGGCGTCTCGAACGCGGTGCGCGCCCATCTCGACAGCCGCATCGGCTCGATCGCCGTGCTGAAATGCGTCGGCGCCACCTCCGGCATCGTCTTCCGGGCCTACCTAGTCCAGGTCATGCTGATCGCCCTGCTCGGCACCGCGATCGGTCTCGTCCTCGGCGCCGTCTCGCCGCTGGCCTTCGCCCGTGTGCTGGAGGCCGCCCTGCCGGTCGAGGTGCCGTTCGGCTTCCACCCGATGGCGATGCTGCAGGCGGCGGCCTTCGGGGTGCTCACCGCGCTCGCCTTCGCGCTCTGGCCGCTCGGCCGGGTCGGGGTGATCCCCGGCGCGGCGCTGTTCCGCAACCTGGTCGCCCCCGCGGCGGGTCGTCCGTCGGGTGGCGTGCTGGTGGCTCTGGCGCTGTCCGCCGGGGCGCTGGTGGCGCTGGCCGTGCTCGGCGCCAGCCGGCCGGGCTTCGCCATCGCCTTCGTCGCCGGCTCCATCGCCGCGATGCTCGCCTTCCGCTGGTGCGCCTTCGGCATCATGCGGCTGGCCCGGCGCATCCGTCCGAAACGGGATGCCGGGCTGCGTCTCGCGCTGGCCAACCTGCACCGTCCCGGCGCGGCGACGCCCTCGGTGGTCCTCTCGCTCGGCCTCGGGCTGGCGGTGCTGGTCGCCATCGGCCAGATCGAGGGCAATCTGCGCCAGCAGGTTGACCAGGAACTGCCGAAGGAGGCGCCCGCTTTCTTCTTCATCGACATCCAGCGCGACCAGATCGACGGTTTCGAGGCGGCGGTGGAAGCGGTTCCCGGCGCCGGCGAGATCGACCGCACGGCGACCCTGCGCGGCATGATCGTCAAGGTGAACGGCCGCCCGGCGCGCGAGATCGCCGCCGACCCCGACCAGGCCTGGGTGCTGCAGGGCGACCGGTCCGTCACCTACGCCGCGAAACCGGCGCCGGACGCCAACATCACCGACGGCGCCTGGTGGGACGAGGACTACCGCGGCAAGCCGCTGGTCTCCTTCGAGGCGGACGCCGCCCGCGGCATCGGCGTCACGGTCGGCGACGAGATCACCGTCAATATCCTCGGACGCGAGATCACCGCGGAAATCGCCAACCTGCGCGACGTCGACTGGGGTACGCTCCGGCTCAATTTCGTCATGGTGTTCTCGCCCGGCGTGCTCGACGGCGCGCCCTTTACCTATATCGCCACCGCCAAGGCGACGCCCGCGGCGGAAGACGGCATCGAGAAGGCGGTGGTCAGCGCTTTCCCCAACATTTCGGCGATCCGCATCCGCGACGCGCTCGAGCTGGTGAAGACCATGCTCGGCAACATCGCGCTCGCCGTGCGCTCGACCGCCGGGCTGACCCTGCTCGCCGGTGCGCTGGTGCTGGCCGGGGCGGTCGCCGCCGGGCACAAGCGGCGGATCTACGATTCCGTCGTGCTCAAGGTGCTCGGGGCCACGCGCGGCGACGTGCTGCGCGCCTTCCTGCTGGAATACGGCCTGCTCGGGCTCGCCGCCGGGGGGATCGCGGTCATCGTCGGCTCGCTCACCGGCTGGGCGGTGATGACCCAGGTGATGAAGACCGAGTTCTTCTTCCAGCCGCTGCTGGCGGTGCTCACGGCGCTCGGCTGCATCGCGATCACGCTCGCCTTCGGCTTCGGCGGGGCGTGGAATGCGCTCGGCCGCAAGGCGGCGCCGCTGCTGCGGAACGAATAGTTGCGCGGATAAGCACGTAAATCGGAACGGTACTTATTGATTCCGCTTCCTACCGTGCCATATTGAGAGCGCCTTGTTATTCGCAGGATCGAAGGGTGAACAAATGGCTTTTGGTATGAACGAACGTGCAATGCCGCACGGCCGGACAATGTCGATGGAGGTCGATGCCGGCCTTCGGAAGTACATGCTCGGTGTCTACAACTACATGGCGTCGGCCGTTCTTCTGACCGGCCTGGTCGCCTTGTCCGTCGCGCAGTCGCAGGCGGCGCTGCAGATAATCTTCGGAACGCCGCTGAAATGGGTCGTTATCCTGGCCCCGCTCGGCATGGTGTTCTTCCTGAGCGCGCGCATCAACCACATCCAGGCCAGCACCGCGCAGGCGCTGTTCTGGGTCTATGCGGGTCTCGTCGGACTGTCGCTCGCCAGCATCTTCGTCGCCTACACGGGTGAGAGCGTTGCCCGGACCTTCTTCATCGCGGCAGGCGCCTTCGCCGGCCTCAGCCTGTTCGGCTACACCACGAAGAAGGACCTGACCGGCTTCGGCTCGTTCCTGATCATGGGCCTGATCGGCCTGCTGATCGCGATGGTGGTCAACATCTTCCTCGCTTCGACGATGATGCAGTGGATCATCTCGGTGGCCGGTGTGCTGATCTTCGCGGGCCTGACCGCCTACGACACGCAGCAGATCAAGCTGGCCTATTATGCCGGCGACGACGATTCGACGGCGCAGAAGAAATCGATCATGGGCGCACTGCGCCTCTATCTCGACTTCCTCAACATCTTCCTCTTCCTGCTGCATTTCCTCGGCAACCGCGAATAGCCAGAGACTGCAGTCGCGAGACGTCAAACCGCCCGGGCGAAAGTCCGGGCGGTTTTTCTTTGGGCGGGATTTGGGACACGAATGAACACGAAGAACACGAATGGGCCGTGCTGGTGGGACAGTCGGGGCCAGTTACAATCGTCGAGAACTCGGTGAGGTTTCCGGGGAAATGACACAGATGAACACAGGTGAGCGCAGATGGTCCGTGCCGGCGGGATGGCCGAGTTAAAGGTCTTACCGCAAACTGGGGCGAGGTCTTGCAGATTGATCGCGCCCAATGGGCGCAATTCATGTCACGATCTGGTTCCCCGGGTTCTCGTACCTATCCCTCATTCCGGGGCTGCCGCAGGCGGAACCCGGAATGAGGGATACCAGGGCAACGCTTCAACCGCCCTGGATCCCGGCTCGAAGGCCGGGATGAGGGAGAAGCGAACTGTGCGACATGGCCCGTGTTCCTGAGCCATCCGTGTTTATCTGTGTTCATCTGTGTCATTCCCCCCCTGCAGCCTCACAGATTGCACAATGTCAGAAGTCAGCCGAGGCATCCCCACCCGCACGGCCCATTCGTGTTCTTCGTGTTCATTCGTGTCACATAACCCTGCCTTCAGATACAGCGCCCGCCGTCGACCTCGATGCAGGCGCCGGTGATGAAGTCGGCCTCGTCGGAGGCGAGGTAGCAGGCGGCGTTGGCGATGTCGCGCGGCTCGCTCATCCGCCCGAGCGGGATGGTGGCGAGGAAGCCGGCGCGGTTTTCCGGCGTGTCCGGCAGGCCCATGAAGGATTCGAGCAGGCCGGTGGCGCCGATCACCGGGTTGATGGCGTTGACCCTGATCCGGTCCGGGGCTAGCTCGACCGCCATCGACTTGGTCATGGTGATCGCTGCCCCCTTGGTGGCGTTGTACCAGGTCAGGCCCGGCCGCGGCCGGATGCCGGCCGTGGAGGCGATATTTACGATATTGCCGCCGCCACCCTTCTGCATCACCGGGATCACGTGCCGGGCGGTGAGGAAGATGGACTTGCAGTTGACCGCGAACATGCGCTCGAAATCCTCTTCCGTGACGTCGAGCAGGGATTGCCGCTTCGTGGTCCAGCCGGCATTGTTGACCAGCACGTCGATACCGCCGAGTTCCGCCACGACCGCCCCGGTCATCGCCTTGACCGAGTCGTCGTCGGATACATCCGCCGGCACGAAGAAGGCGGCCTTGCCGATATCGGTCGCGACCCGCCGTCCAGCGGCCTCGTTGATGTCCGCGATCGCCACCCTTGCGCCTTCGGACGCGAATTTCCCCGCAATACCCTCGCCGAAGCCGGACCCGGCGCCGGTGACTATGACGCGTTTACCTGCAAGACGCATTCGACTCCTCCCTGAAGCGCGTTATATTTACGCTGAGACTATCCCTGTGGCCTCGTCAGGCAAGCGTGGCAGGTCCGGTTCTGGAGACATTTTTTTGAACGCTGAGGATCAGAGAGCCCCGGTCGGCCGGATACGTGTCGGCGAAGCTGTCACGCCCGAGGAGAAGGAGCGTCTCTACCGTTTCCGATACGACATCTATGTCGAGGAACTCGGCAAGGGCGGGGTGGCCGCGGCGGATCATTCGAGCCGCAGGCTGGTCGATGATTACGATACGCTGGCGCGGCAGTTCTATGTCGAGACCGGCGACCAGATCACCGCCTGCCTTCGCACCCTGATGACCGGCAGCCGCGACGGCGACAACGCGATCCCGGAAGCCCTGGGCAGGACCTACCATGTCGAGCCGTTCCTCGACTTCTCGCCGAAGGCCCGCATCTCGTTCTCGTCGCGGCTGATGGTGGCGGCCGGCCAGCGCGGATCCGCGGCATTGCACCTGATGCTGTCGCAGGCCTACGAAGTGGCGCTCGACCAGGGCGTGCTGTTCGATTTCTGCCATTGCTCGCCGGCCCTGGTCGAACTCTACGAGCATCTCGGTTACCGCCGCTATGCACGGAACTTCGCCGACCCGGAGGTCGGTTACCGGGTGCCGCTGGTGCTGCTGCTGCGCGACGCCGACCATCTGCGCGCCATCCGCTCGCCGTTCTGGCGCAAGTTGCGCGACCGGCCCAACCTGTGGCACAGCGATTCCGTCGGCGCCTGGCTCAGGGCCGAGTTCCCGATGTCGGCAACGGTCAGCGAATGGCTGCTCGACGAGGAAAGCTTCTGGGAATTCCTCGCCAACAAGCTGCTGCCGGTACCGCGCCAGGACATCCCCTTCCTCAACGGCCTCAACGACGACGAGACCAAGAAGGTGCTGCGCAGCGGCACCGTGCTCTCGGCGCAGTCCGGCGACACCATCATCCGGGCGGGCGAGGTCGGCAACGAGATGTTCGTCATCCTCTCCGGCCTCGTCGAGGTGCGGGCCGCCCAGACCGGCAAGCCGATCGCCGTGTTCGAGCCCGGCCAGGTGTTCGGCGAGATCGCCTTCATCACCAACACCACCCGTTCCGCCGACGTTGTGGCGCTCGACGACACGGAAATCCTCGTCGTCACCCAGGCCTGGCTGAAACGCATGATGCTGGGCTCGCCGGAACTGTCCTCCAAGGTGCTGCTCAACCTCTCGCGCATTCTCTGCGAACGGCTGGTGGTCTCGACGCGAACCTGGGTCGGGTCGGACAATACCAGCCACGGCTACAGCCCGACCGATTATTCATCGTTTCAGTAGCGTCTCGACCGCCTGGTTGAGCAGGCTCATCCGTTCGTGCGACCCGAGTTCCCCGTCGGGGTGATGCACCGTCGCCAGCATGCGGAAGCGGGCGCGGATCTCGGCCTTGCCCGGATTGGCGCCGGGGGCGAAACCAAGCACGTGCAGGGCATCGCGCGCCGAGGCGACACCGTCTTTCGGGGCGTCCTGCGCCAGCACGCCGACGATCGAGCGCAAGCGGTCGATCTGGTCGCGCAACATCCGGTTCTCTTCCGTCAGCCGGCGTTCTTCCGGACCGGGTCCGGGCTGTGGCGGCGGGGCATCGCCGGGCAGCCGCAAGGCGAGTTCCGCATGGCCGGCGGCGAGGTCGAGGGCGATGTTCAGCGCCTTGCGGATATCGGCCGGCAGCGCCGCCTGAGGCAGGCGAAGCTGCAGCCGGGGCTTGCGCCGCATCTCGCGCCCGGCGGACCGTCCGCTGCGCAGCTGGACGATTTCCCGGTCGTCGGAGGCCGGGCCTCCCGGGTCGGGCGCGCGGCGTAGATCCGCTTCCGGAACGGTCAGCATCACCGACCGGGCGATATCCGCCGCATTGACGCCACGGGCTGCCGCCAGCGCCTCCACGCGGTCGCGGAAAGCGCTCGAACAGGGAATGGTGCAGGCAATTTTCGACATCCGGGGGTCCGCAAGCAGCGATCGCACCGCCAGTCACTGGCGCCGGCTCAAGAAAAACTACAATCGTAATTCTGACAAGCGCTACCGGGATGACTATGGGGAAAACCCTATGAAATATGTCTTATATGATTGTTATTTATGATTAAAATTATCCACAATCTCGAATGGAGAAACTCCGCATCACATAACGTCACCCTGAATTTCTCACCGAAATCATACCCGGATCGGCGAATCGGACGGCCGGGAGGCCACCGATAACTCTTTTTGCAGTTTCGACCCGTTCTGCCGGCGGGCAACGCCGGTTATCTGACATGAATGAACACGAAGAACACGAATGCGCCGTGCGGACGGAAACGGCGCGGCAGAACCTGCACGCCTGAACAGTCTTGAGGCCGGGAGGGAATGATACGGATGAACACGGATGAACACGGATGGGCCGTGCCGGCGGGATGGCCGAGGTAAGGTCTTGCTCCTGACCGGGGTGCGGCGCTGCAGATTGATCGCGCCCGGAGGGCGCCATCCATTCACGGTCTGATTCCGGGTTCTCGTTCCTATCCCTCGTTCCGGGGCGGCCGCAGGCGGAACCCGGAAACCAGGATACCGGGGCAGCGCTTCAACCGCCCTGGATCCCGGCTCGAAGGCCGGGACGGGGGTGAAGCCGGATGAATGAGTGACCGGTGGTCTCAAACCATCCGTGTTTACCTGTGTTCATCTGTGTCATTTCCCTGCAGCCGCTCGGTGAGCGGGGGCTCTGAAGTCAGCCCGGTTTCTGCCACCCGCACGGCGCATTCGTGTTCTTCGTGTTCATTCGTGTCACACCATCCCGGCCGGGCCACAACCCCGGCGCGGGAGGCGCGCCCCACAGCCTGCGTTCGCCGCTTTACGTCTGCGCTTGAAAAACGAAGCGAAGGCGCATAATGTCCGCCCCCGTTCCGGAGCCGATGTAGCTCAGTTGGTAGAGCAACGCATTCGTAATGCGTGGGTCGGGGGTTCAAATCCCTCCATCGGCACCATTCCCCCCGTCCGTGCAGACCATAATGCGCCCCGCCATCGCATCGTCGAAGCGCGGAAGACGCCATGGAGACTGACGCCGGCCGATCGCGGGCCGGGTCAGACCGGCGGCGGGCCGCCGCTGCCGATCTTCGGCCTGGCGATCCGGGATTCCCGCCAGGTGATGAAGGCGGTCGAGCCGAAGATCACCACCGCGCCAATGATGGTCCAGAAATCCGGCAGTTCCGAGAAGATGTACCAGCCGAGGATGGTGGTGACGATCAGCCGCCCGAAATCGATCGGCGTCACCACGCTGGCATCCGCCTCCCGGAATGCCTGGGTCATGCAGAGATGCGCCACGGTGGCCAGCGTGCCGATGATCATCAGGCGGGTGAACTGCCAGCCGTCGGGCCATTCCCAGACCGGCCAGGCGGCGATCAGCGAGATCGGGGTCGCGAACAGGGCCGCGTAGAACACGATGGTGACACTCGAATCGTCCCGCGAGACGAGCTTCACGATGGTCAGCGACGCCGCCCAGAAAACGGTCGAGACCAGCACCAGGATGGCGCCCGGATCGAGCGCGATCATGCCCGGCCGGAGGATGATCATGGCGCCGAGGAACCCCAGCCCGACCGCGGTCCAGCGCCGCGGGCCGACCGGTTCCTTCAGCACGATCGCCGCCGCGATGGTGATGAAGATCGGCGCGGCGAAGGAAAGCGCGGTGGCCGTCGCCACCGGGGTCAGCGCCAGCGACTGGAACCAGGTGAGCACGGCCGCCGCCCCGATCAGCCCGCGCGCGATATGCAGCTTCGGATGCTTCGTCCGCCAGGTGTCGGGCCCGGAGGAGAAGATCATCGGCAGCATGAAGCAGAGCGTCACCAGGTTGCGGAAGAAGGCGATCTCGAACGCATGCAGTTCCGCCGACAGCTCGCGGATCATCACGTGCATGACCGAGACCACGATGGTGGCCGACGCCATCATGACGATGCCGCGGGTCGGCGCCGCCAGTCCGCCGAGAAGCCGCTCGTAGAGCCGGGCGATCATCGCCTCAGTCACACCTGAGAATGTCGAAGGCGATCGAGATCCGCGTATCGTCGGTCTCGAAGGGCACGGTGCGGTGATAGAAATATGAGGGGAACAGGAACAGCCGACCGAGCTTCGGTTCGAACCAGTCGAGCGGCGACGGCCGTTGCGGGTTGAGATCGGGCTGTGGCGCGCCGAATTCAAGCCAGCCCTCGCGGCCCGGATTGTCGCCCGCCATTACCGCCGGCAGCCGGGCGTAATAGACCCCGCTGAGCCAGGCCACGGGATGGATATGGGCGACCTGGTGACCCATGGCGCGCATCACCACTGCCCATACCGTGAGGCGCCAGTCGGACGGCGGTCGGGTCAGGAAGGGATGGCCGGGATCGGCGCCGTGATGCGCGATATAGCCTGCAACCGCCTTGTCGACCTCCGCCGCGAACGCGGCGAACGGCCCCATCGGTTCGGCCAGCAGCTCGCCGGTATGCTGACCGTTGCGGGTCGCGTGGTTGGCCGGGTCCTCCTGCAGGGTGGGATGGGCCATGATATGGGCTTCCAGCGCCCGGTTGAACGCCGCGATATCCGGATAGCCCTCCGGTACCTCGATATCGACCGGCATGATGAAGCGAGCCATGTCGACGAGAAAGGCGGCTTCCGCCTCGCGGCCGAGATCGTTCAGCGCCACCGCCTTGAAGGCGAGCGCGCCGGCATCGTCCACGCGGCGGGCC
>JAVKCR010000258.1:0-5159 GCA_040222645.1 Rhodospirillales bacterium | reverse complement strand
CGGAATGGATGGCCTCCGCCGGTATCCCTGCGAGCTGGAGAGCGGCGACCTGGTCCTGCATGAGGGCGACCAGCGGCGAGACGATGACGGTCAATCCGCCGCGCACCAGTGCCGGCACCTGGTAGCAGATCGACTTGCCGGCGCCGGTCGGCATCACGGCAAGCGCGTTCCGGCCCTCGATCAGCGCATCGACGACGGTTTCCTGCCCGGGCCGGAACCGGTCATAGCCGAACACTTCCCGAAGCACGGCATGCTTGTCGCGGAACGAATCCATACCCCGTTTATCGGCGAGCCAGCCCTCGGCTGCAACGGCGGAAGCGGTGGATAACTTCTGTAAATCCTGCATCACCGCCAAAAATAACCATGTCATCCTGATGCAAATCAGGACCCATGCCTAAGCGTTTGCGGCGAAATGGCAGGTGAAGATACCCCGGCGGTGCCGCCACGACGCCCGGCGGATGGTCTGTCAGGTGGGGCGGATGCTCAGGCATGGGTCCTGACTTTCGTCAGGATGACGATGATTTTAATTGAATAAAATCACGTAATTGCGTCATCCCGGGTCCGCCTGGTGGCTGCCCGGGACGACGAACAGTGGCGGCCTTACACCGCCTCGTACTTGTCGCGCTTCACCTTGGACATGTCGGTGCCCTCGATGCGGATCAGCCGCGTTTCGCTCTCGCGGCGCGGCGAATGCAGGTCGCCCTCGTTGTAGAGATAGGCGTCGCCGGGGGTGAGCTTGTAGACCCGTGTCGGCTTTACCTTGCCGGGGGTGTCGCCGGAAGGTGCGGAGATTTTTTCCCAGTCGGTCATCTCGGTCTCGCCGATGGCCTGGCCGTAGATCGCCCAGCTCGGACCGTGGTCGTGCGGGTTGGAGCCCTTGGCGCCGCGATAGATGTGGGCACAGACGCAGAAGCCGAGATCGGGGTCCTCGTAGATCACCCGGCGTTCCGGATGGTCTTCACCACCGAGCCATTTCTCGACGAATGCCTTGTCGGTCAGCACCGGACGGAGCGCCTCGACGATCTTCTGGCGGCCGCCCGGGCCCGGATCCGCTGTAAGGGCTGCCTTGGCCTTGGCGGCGAAATCCTCGAGCGTGTGTCCCATGGCGTTTGTTCCTCCTGATATTGTCCGGGTTTTACAGATTATGGCGGTTAAACCGGATTTGGCGAGAGTGAAAATGCCGCCCCGGATGATCGCCGGCGGGGTTGGCACGGCCGCGGCCGGGTGCCAAGTTTCAGGCCATGAGCCAGACTGCAGAACCAGACCGCCCCGAGGGCGCCTATGACCGGCCGGTCATCCGCTTCGCGGGCGACAGCGCGCTGCTGGTCGAGTTCGGCAATGCCCTCGACCCGGCGATCAACAACGCGGCGATCGCCTTCAATGCGCGGCTGAAGCGCGCCCATCCCGAACATGTCGTTGAGACGGCGGCCACCAACCGCTCGGTGCTGGTTTGCTTCGATGCGCTGGAACGCGATCCCGACGATCTCCGCACCGAACTGACGGATATCCTCGCCGAGGCGGACTGGCTGGCGGCGCCGCCGCCCGCGGGCCGCAGGCTCTGGCGTCTGCCCGTCGCCTATGGCGGGGCGCATGGTCCGGACCTCGCCGCGCTCGCCGACCTCATGGGCATGGGGGAGGCGGCGGTCGCGGAGGCCCATGCCGCCACCCGCCAGCGCGTCTTCATGGTCGGTTTCGCGCCGGGCCATCTCTATACCGGGCTGCTGCCGGAGGCGTTCGACCTGCCGCGGCTTTCCGACATCAAACCATCGGTGCCGCCGGGCTCGATCTCGGTCGCGATCCGCCAGAGCGTGGTCTGCTCGACCACCATCCCGACCGGCTGGCGCACCGTCGGCCGCACGCCCTTCCGCACCTTCGATCTCCACCGCGATCCCGCCTTCATGATCGAGGCGGGTGACGAGATCGCCTTCGAACCGGTCAGCGAGGCGGATTACAGGCGCTTCGACCACATGGTGGGCGAAGGGCGTCTGCCCTACGAGCCGGAGGTGCTGGCATGAGCGGGGCGTCATTGAAGATCGTCGCCGCCGGCCCGGCGCTGACCATCCAGGACCGGGGGCGGCCGGGCTATCTCGGCTTCGGTGTTTCCGCCGGCGGGGCGATGGACCGTTTCGCGCTGGCGGAAGGCCAGGCGCTGCTCGGCAATGATGCGGAGAGTGCGGCCATCGAGATGACCGGCACCGGCGGCCGCTTCACCGCCGACAGCGGCGATCTCTGGATCGCGCTGACCGGCGCACCGTTCCGGGCCAAGGTCGGGGAGGTGGTTCAGCGCTGGCGGACGGCCTTCCTGCTGCGGGCCGGAGAGGTGCTGGAGATCGGCCCCGCGCTCGGCGGCAATTACGGCTATCTCTCCGTCGGCGGCGGCATCGATGTGCCACCGGTGCTCGGGTCGCGGGCGACCCAGCCGCGCGCCGGCATCGGCGGGCTCGAGGGCCGCGCGCTCAAGGCCGGAGATGTCCTGCCCGCCGGAAAGCCGGGCAACCTGCCGGAGACGCCATTGCTGCTGCCGGGGGCCGGCTATTTCGGGAAGAAGGAAATTCGCGTGATCGAGGGGCCGCAATCACACCTCTTCCCGTCGGCGGAACGCTCGCGTTTCTTCGCCACCGAATTCCGCATTTCCTCCGCCATGGACCGCATGGGCGTGCGCCTCGATACCGATGCCGACCCGATCCGGACCGAATCCGGGCTGAAGGCCATCTCCGATTCCGTGGTGCTCGGGGATCTGCAGGTGCCGGGCAACGGACGGCCCATCGCGCTGATGGCCGACCGACAGCCGACCGGCGGCTATCCGCGCATCGCCACGATCGTTTCCGCCGACATCCCCGCCTTCTGCCAGTTGCCGCCGGGCAGCCGGGTTCGCTTCACGCAGGTGTCTGAGAAGGACGCGCTCGATGCGCTCCGCCGGATGGCGTCCGACATCAAGGGGCTCAGGCGGTCGGCCCGGCCGCTGATCCGCGATCCCCATGACATTCCGGACCTGCTTTCCTACAATCTGATCGACGGGGTGGTGGCTGGAAGCCCCGCATTGCAACCGGAGACCGAGGCATGAGCCTGACCATCGACCTGAATTCCGACCTCGGCGAATCCTTCGGCGCCTGGCGCATGGGGGACGACGCGGCGATGCTCGACCTCGTGACCAGCGCCAACGTCGCCTGCGGCTTCCATGGCGGCGACCCGGGCGAGATGCGCCGGACGGTCGAGATGGCGGTGGCGAAGGGGGTCGCCATCGGCGCCCATCCCGGCTTCCACGATTTGCAGGGCTTCGGGCGTCGGCGCATCCATGGCATCCCTGATGACGAGATGCAGGCGATGCTGCTCTACCAGGTCGGCGCGCTGCAGGCGATTGCCCGGGCCGCGGGCGGCGAGGTCACCCATGTGAAGATCCACGGCGCGCTCGGCAACATGACCAGCGAGAGCGACGAACTGGCGGAGACCTGCATCCGCGCATTCCACGCGCTCGACCCGGAACTCTACCTCGTCGCCATCGCCGCGACGGCGCTGGAGCGCGCCGCCCGCAAGGTGGGTCAGCCCTGCGTCAGCGAGATCTACGCCGACCGGGCCTACAATGACGACGCGACTTTGGTTCCGCGCGGCACGCCGGGGGCGGTGATCCACGATGCGGACAAGGCCGCCGACAGTGTGCTGGCCGCCATCGAGTCGGGCTGCATCACCTCGATCAATGGCAGGAAGGTGCCGGTGGATGTCCGGACGATCTGCGTCCACGGCGATTCACCCCATGCCGTACGCATGGCCGAGGTCGTACGTACCCGTCTCGACAAGGCCGGCGTCACGATCGCCCGCTTCGACAGGAAAGGATGAGGCAGATGCCAGGCAAGACCGACGCCATCGATATCGTCTTCTCGGGGCGCAAGCGCGACCTCGGCGGGTTCGAGGTGCAGCGCATCCTGCCCTATGCGAAGCGGCGGCTGGTGGGACCCTTCATCTTTCTCGACCAGATGGGGCCGGCGGAATTCCCGGCGGGTGAGGCGATCAATGTCCGCCCGCACCCGCATATCGGGCTCGCCACCGTCACCTACCTGTTCGAGGGCGAGATTCTGCACCGGGACTCGCTTGGCACTGAACAGGCGATCCGGCCCGGCGCGGTGAACTGGATGACCGCCGGCCGCGGCATCGTGCATTCGGAGCGCGCCACCGACGAGGTGCTGAACAGCGTCAACCGGATGCACGGCATGCAATCCTGGATCGCCCTGCCGCTGGGGTCAGAGGAGATGGACCCGGACTTCGTGCATCATCCGGCGGACACCATCCCGAGGATCGAGCGGCCGGGAATCGAGATGTGGCTGATCGCCGGCACCGCCTATGGCGTGGAATCGCCGGTGAAGGGGGAATCGCCGATCTTCTACCTGCATCTGGAAATGAAGAGCGGGGCGGAGATCGAGACCCCGGTCGAGCATGCGGAACGCGCGGCCTTCGTCGTCTCCGGGCGGATCGAGGTGGACGGCGAGAGCTTCGAACCCGGCACCATGGTGGTGCTGAAGGAAGGCGTGCCGGTATCGGTGACAGCCTTGGAGCCGTCCCGCGTCATGCTGCTCGGCGGCGCGACGCTGGAGGGCGAACGGCATATCTGGTGGAACCTCGTCTCGAGCTCGAAGGACCGCATCGAGCAGGCCAAGGCCGACTGGAAAGCCGGCCGCTTCCCCAAGGTGCCGGGGGACGTGGAAGAGTTCATCCCGCTGCCGGAGGAGTAGGTGGGGAGCATATTCAGCGTTCTATATGCTCGTCTTAAACTCTGCTCTGTTGATTGTCGTAGATACCCCTCGTTCCCACGAAAGTGGGAACCCGGAGACCCCAGTCACCTTGTCCGCCGCAGAGGCCCCCACTTTCGTGAGGGCGAGGGACGGGGGTATGGAGCTCGTCATCCTGATGCCAATCAGGACCCATGCCTGAGCGCGAGCAGCTGGCATGGCCGGTGCCGATATGCCGGCGGCGCTCGTTGCCCGTCGGTTGGTCTGTTACCTCCGGCATAGGCTCAGGCATGGGTCCTGACTTCCGTCTGGATGACGACGGGGTTGAGTATTTGATTCAATGGGTTGTTTCTTGAATTCAATTACTTGCCGTCATCCCGGATGCCGCGCAGCGGCAGTCCGGGACCTCCTGAGTTTGCGGCGAACGCCCGAGGTTCC
>JAVKCR010000257.1:0-6828 GCA_040222645.1 Rhodospirillales bacterium | reverse complement strand
CTCGTCGAACTCGGCGCGGGTCAGGCTGTGTTCGCTGCGCAGACCCTCCGCCTCCATGTACCAGGTGCCGCTGTCCTGTTCGGACAGCGCTTCCTTGATCATCCGGGCGGTCGTCAGCGCCGTGCGCACCTCGGCGCGCGAGGGGTTCTCCGTGCCGCGCTCACGCATGATGCGCTCGGCGATGGCATGGTCGAAATCGTCGCCGCCAAGGGCTGCATCGCCGCCGGTCGAGCGGACCTGGAAGACACCGGTCTGCATCCGGAGCAGCGAGACGTCGAAGGTGCCGCCGCCGAGATCGTAGACCGCGTAGAGACCTTCCGCGCCCTCGTCTAGCCCGTAGGCCAGCGCTGCCGCCGTCGGTTCGTTGACGAGGCGCAGCACCTCGAGACCGGCAAGCCGGGCGGCATCGCGGGTCGCGGTGCGCGCGGCATCATCGAAATAGGCAGGGACCGTGATCACCGCCTTCTTGACCTCGCCGCCCAGTGCTTCCTCCGCCCGGTCCTTGAGACCGCGCAGGATCTCGGCGGAGATTTCCACCGGACTCAGTTCGAGGTCGCCGATGCGGAGCTTCACCATGCCGCCGTCATGGGCGGGCACGACGTCATAGGGCAGCGTGCCGGCGACGGTCTTGATGTCCTCGACGCCGCGCCCCATCAGGCGCTTGACGGAGGAGACGACGCGGTCCGGAAAATTCAGGGCAAGCTGCTGCGCCATCGAGCCCACGATGGCCGAACCGTCGGGGGCATAGGCAACCACGGAAGGCACCAGCGCCGAGCCGTCCTCGTCGCGGAACGCCTGCGCTTCGCCGTCGCGGATCACGGCGACAACGGAATTCGTGGTGCCGAGATCGATGCCCACCGCCCGCTTCTGTTCGCCTTCGTGGGGCAGCGGTGTCTGACCGGGTTCATGGATCTGCAGCAGCATATTCAGCCTCTTCCGGCAAGTTTCATGCGGCGGGCCCGGGCCTCGCCAGCTAGTTTTGCGAGATATTTAAGCCGGGTGGTGAGATTGCCCGCCTCGTCGAGATCGCCGGCGGAAAAAGCCCGAGAAAGCGCGGACTTGCAATCATCCATCTTGGCGGCCGTGTCACGGGCGATGGCCTGCGCCTCTTCCGGGGTTGCAGCTTCTGCCAATGCCTCCCGCGCTTCCATCGATTCCATCAGCAGTTCGGGATCGTTGATGGTGGCGTCGCGATCCACGTCGGCGGTCCGCCCTTTCAGGGTCAGCAGGTAGGCCGCGCGGCGGAGCGGATCGCGGAGCGTCTCGTAGGCTTCGTTGACGGCGATGGCCTGGGATTGCGACAGCGCCCTTTCCTTCGGGGAAGCCGTCGCGAAGCGATCGGGGTGGAGCTTGCGCTGGAGATCGAAATAGACGGTCTCGAGCGCCGCCTCGTCGATATCGAACCCGGCCGGCTGGCCAAAACGGGTGAAGCGGTCGGCCTGGCCCGGCGGCTGGATCGCCCCGCAAGTCGGGCAGAACAGCAGCCCGGTCGCCACCGGCCCCTTGCAGGACCAGCAGGCCGCCGTCGTCTGTCCATCTGTCGCCGTGGCGACGTCCATACCGTCATCCTCATCAAAAGTCCGCCCGGCGCAGCTTCCCGCGCCGGGCTATCGTCAATTTACGCTCTCTACCGCTCGACCGGACGGTCAGACGTGGAAGCTCTCGCCGCAGCCGCAGCGCGCCTTCTCATTCGGATTGCGGAAGACGAAACCGGATTCCAGCTTGTCCTCGACGTAGTCCATCTCCGTGCCGAAAATGAACATCGACGCCTTCGGATCGATGAACAGCGTCAGGTCATCCTCCAGTTCGACCGCCTCGTCGAAGCCGTTCTTCTCGTCGGCATACTCAAGCGTGTAGCTGAGCCCCGAGCAGCCCTTGGTGCGCACACCGATGCGGATGCCCGCGGTTTCCTTGCCGCGCTGGGCGACAAGCGCGCGCACGCGCTCGACCGCCGCCGTCGTCAGGGTAATCGGCGCCGGACGGGGCGGACGCGCGGCGCGGGGCTTCTTCGCCCCGCCGTCGTTGGCTGACGCTTCCAAGACTTACTCCGCCGCTTCGGGTTTGGCCTGGCCGGACTTGGTCCGGTAGTCCTTGATCGCCGCCTTGATCGCATCCTCGGCAAGCACCGAGCAGTGGATCTTGACCGGCGGCAGCGCCAGGTGTTCGGCGATGTCGGTGTTGCGGATGGCTTCCGCCTCGTCGACGGTCTTGCCCTTCACCCATTCGGTGACGAGCGAGCTCGACGCGATCGCGGAGCCGCAACCGAAGGTCTTGAACTTCGCATCCTCGATGCGGCCGTCCGCGCCGACCTGGATCTGCAGCTTCATCACGTCGCCGCAGGCCGGCGCTCCGACGAGACCGGTTCCGACAGCAGCCGAGCCCTTGTCGAGGGTGCCGACATTGCGCGGGTTTTCGTAGTGGTCGATGACTTTCTCACTGTAGGCCATCAGATTTAACTCCTTGTTAAGTCCTGTATTTCGTCATTCCGGGCGCAGAAATCAATGCTCCGCCCACTCGATTTTCGAGATATCGATGCCTTCCTGCGCCATTTCCCAGAGCGGGCTCATCTCGCGCAGTCGCGAGACCTCGCCGATGATCCGGTCGGCGGCCGCATCGACTTCCTCCTCGGTCGTGAAGCGGCCGAAACCGATACGCAGCGAGGTATGCGCCATTTCGACGTTCACGCCCAGGGCGCGGAGCACATAGGAGGGCTCGAGCGAGGCCGAGGTGCAGGCGGAGCCGGAGGAAACCGCGAGGTCCTTGATCCCCATCATCAGGCCCTCGCCCTCGACGAAGGCGAAGGACAGATTGAGGTTGCCCGGCAGGCGGTGTTCGAGATCGCCGTTGAGATAGACTTCCGGCAGGCTCTCGTGGATCCGCTTGAGGAAACGGTCACGCAGATATTTCAGGCGTTCGCCCTCTGCCGCCATCTCTTCCATCGCGATCTCGCAGGCCTTGCCGAGGCCGACGCAGAGCGGCAGAGGCAGCGTGCCCGAGCGCATGCCGCGTTCCTGGCCACCGCCGTTGATCTGCCCGACAAGGCGCACGCGCGGCTTGCGGCGGACGAAGAGCGCGCCGATGCCCATCGGACCGTAGAGCTTGTGGCCGGAGATGCTCATCAGGTCGATGTTCATCTCGTTGACGTCGAGCGGGATCTTGCCGACCGCCTGGGCACAATCCGAATGGAAGAACACCTTGCGTTCGCGGCAGATGGCGCCGATCTCGGCGACCGGCTGGATCACGCCGATCTCGTTGTTGGCGGTCATGATCGAGACGATCGCTGTCTTGTCGGTAATCGCGGCCTTCAGCACCTCGAGATCGACGAGACCGTCCGGCTTCACCGGCAGATAGGTCACCTCGAAGCCCTGCTGCTCCAGCTGGCGGCAGGTATCGAGCACGCACTTATGCTCGGTCACCGCGGTGATGATGTGGTTCTTCCGGTCGCCGTAGAAGCCCATCACGCCCTTGATGGCGAGGTTGTTCGATTCGGTGGCGCCCGACGTGAAGATGATCTCGCGCGGGTCGGCGCCGATGATCGCGGCGATCTGGGCGCGCGCCTTCTCGACGGCGTCTTCGGCTTCCCAGCCATACTGGTGGCTGCGGGAATGAGGATTGCCGAACTGCGCGTTGAAATAGGGCAGCATCTCCTCGACCACCCGCGGATCGGTCGGGGTCGTCGCCTGGTAGTCCAGGTAGATCGGACGCTTGGTGGAGTTCTGGCCGTTGACACTCATCTCTGTTCTCTTTGCCTCTCGTTGAATTCTCTCAGGCCCCCTTCCGGGGCCGCTCGTCAGGCCGCCGTCGCGACCGCCGGGCGCATGCGCCCGACAGCCCGTCGCCAGGCCTCGATAAATCTTTCTCCATCCTCCGCTGCGCTATTCCAGCCGAAACTGACGCGGATCGCGGAGCGCGCCAGGTCAGGCCCAACACCCATCGCCTGCAAAACGTGAGACGGCGTGACCTTGCCCGATGAACAGGCCGAGCCGGAACTGACCGCGACACCGTCGAGGTCGAGCGCCATCAGCATCCGTTCGGCATCCACACCGGCAAGGCCGAAGCAGCAGGTCGTGGCGACACGCGGCGCGCCGGCACCGAACACGGTGATATCGTATCCGCACTGCGCCAGGTCGGATTCCAGCCGGTCGCGGGCGTCACGAGCTGCATCCAACCACGAATCATCTTCCATCAATTCACGAGAAACAGCACCCAATGCACTGATTCCCGAGATGTTTTCCGTTCCGGCGCGATACCTGCGCTCCTGCCCGCCGCCGCGAAGCAGCGCCGCCGGCGCAAGGCCGGGGCGGATGATCAGGGCGCCGGTACCGACAGCCGCGCCGACCTTGTGGCCGGAAATGCTCATGAAATCGGCACCGAGGTCGCGGAAGCTCAGCGGCATCCGGCCGAGCGCCTGGACCGCATCGACATGCACCAGCGCACCGGCGTCGTGGGCGATGCGCACCACATCTGCGACCGGCTGGATGACACCGGTCTCGTTGTTCACCAGCATCACCGCGACGATGCAATCGCCGCCGCCACTCGCCAGCATGCCGGCAAGCGCATCGAGATCGACAACCCCATCGCCGTCGACCGGCAGGATCTCCGCATCGGCCGCGGCCGCCGCCAGCACCGAGTCATGCTCGGTGGCCGAAATGATCTGCCGCGAGCGCCCCGCGCCGCGCAGCACCTGGTTGTTGGCTTCCGTCGCACCCGAGGTGAAGACGATGTCCGCCGGACGGGCATCGACCAGCCGCGCCACCGCATCGCGGGCGTCCT
Source organism: Rhodospirillales bacterium (assembly GCA_040222645.1). Taxonomy (GTDB): domain Bacteria; phylum Pseudomonadota; class Alphaproteobacteria; order Rhodospirillales; family HT1-32; genus HT1-32. The sequence continues at coordinate 2,055 of JAVKCR010000257.1, read as the reverse complement.
CGACGAGGCGGCGGGCCGCCCGGCCCGCGCCATGCACCGAAGATGCATTGCCGGTCACGTCGAGCGCGGCGAGCATCGCGGCGCGCGCTTCCGGCCGGACCGGCGTGGTGGCGTTGTGGTCGAGGTAAATCACGGTTCCGGTTCCTATTCGGCCGCCCTTGCCCCGTCCCGCTGCGGCTCGCCACCGAAGAAGCTCCGGAGACCGAGCACGCGCCGTTCGCAGATATCGGCCAGCGAGACGGTGGACAGGAAAAGATAGATCTGATTGCCGAGTTCTTCCCACAGGTCGTGGGTCAGGCAACGGCTCTTGTCGGCGTGGCAGCCGCGCGGCGAACCACTCTTGCAGCGGGTGGCGCGAATCGGCTCGTCCACGGCCATTATGATGTCCGAGACACGGGTCGCGTCGCGTTCCCGGGCCAGCAGGTAGCCGCCGCCCGGCCCCCGGACGCTGGCCACGAGGCCGCCGCGGCGGAGCTTGCCGAACAGTTGTTCGAGGTAGGAGAGCGAAATCTCCTGCCGGTCCGCGATGTCGGCCAGTGACACGGGGCGCCCCTGGCTGTGCGTGGCAAGGTCGACCATCGCCATCACGGCATATCGACCCTTGGTTGATAGTTTCATGTCCCGATCCGTCCCTTCTGGGTTCAGCTCTGGCCGCCGACGGCTTTCGGCGGTTCCGGCGCATCCCCTGTTTCGCGCCTCTGCAGTTCGCCTTCCAGTTCCCTGACCCGCTCCGAGGTCGCCAGCACCTCGCGGCGCAACTCGTCGATCGCCCGGGCCACCGGGTCCGGCAGGTCGCCGGTCGGCGTGCCGTAAGCCTGGAAGGAATCATCCCTCGATTTCATCACCGGCCGCGCCGGGATGCCGACCATGGTGACACCCGACGGCACGTCCTTCAGCACCACGGCGTTGGCGCCGATGCGCGCACATCGCCCGACAGTCAGCGGCCCCAGAATCTGCGCACCCGAGCCGACGATGACGCCGTCTTCGAGCGTCGGATGCCGCTTGCCCTTGTGGAGCGCGACACCGCCAAGCGTCACACCCTGGTAAAGGGTCACGTCATCGCCGATCTCCGCCGTCTCCCCGATCACCACGCCGGTCGCGTGGTCGATGAAGAAGCGACGGCCGATCTTCGCGCCCGGATGAATCTCGACCTGCGAGAACATCTTGCCCAGGTGCGAAATGACCCGCGCCAGCAGCCGGAATTCACATTTCCACAGCCAGTGCGACAGCCGGTAGAACAGCATCGCATGCATGCCCGGATAGCAGAGCAGCACCTCTATGGTCGACCGGGCAGCGGGGTCGCGTTCCCTTATCGACCGGATATCCTCACGGATTGCCTTGAAAAACATGGCCTTCGTCGAGTAATTAAGACCTCCGGTCTGCGACGCGGTTCCGTATCAACGGTTACCTTCCGTCCGCGCGCCGGCTTGAGGGGTATATAGGATACCCTACTAAAATGGTCAACATTTCGGGCATCACATTCCGCAAAGCTTTTTCGTGAGCCGAATTCAATTCCTACAAAAGTGATGGGTTAATGCCTGTCCCCACAAGAGCCAGAGTACATGCCTGAAGTCATCTTCAACGGTCCCGAAGGACGCCTCGAGGGCCGATACATTCACTCCCGCAAGGAAAATGCGCCGATCGCGCTGGTGCTCCACCCGCACCCGCAGCATGGCGGCACGATGAACAACAAGGTCGTCTACAACCTCTATCACTCCTTCGCGAACCGGGGCTTCTCGACTCTGCGCTTCAATTTCCGGGGCGTCGGACGCTCCCAGGGCAGCTTCGACGACGGCCAGGGCGAGCTTTCGGACGCGGCGTCGGCGCTTGACTGGCTGCAGACCCTCAATCCGAACGCGACCGATTGCTGGATCGGCGGGTTCTCCTTCGGCGCCTGGATCGCCATGCAGCTGCTGATGCGCCGCCCGGAAATCTCCGGATTCGTGAGCATCGCCCCACCGGCCAACATGTTCGATTTCTCGTTCCTCGCCCCCTGCCCCTCATCGGGCCTGATCCTGCACGGCGATTCGGTCGAGGTGGTGCCGTAAGCCGACT
>JAVKCR010000256.1:0-7935 GCA_040222645.1 Rhodospirillales bacterium | reverse complement strand
CCAGTTCGCCATCGGCCCGGTCAAGCACCATCGAGAACAGGAACAGCCACGCCCCGGCCATCAGGTGCTGGTCGGGGCCGGACGCGAACAGGGCGCAGGCGCCGATGCCGCCCGCCAGCCGCAGCGTGGTGATCTGGTTCGGTGTCACCGGTGTCCGGGCCAGCGGCCTGACCAGCACGCGTACGGCGCGGTGAATGTACGTGTTGTGACTCATGACAGGTATCCGTTCTCCTCGAACCAGCGGACCGCGTCGGCGATCGCCTCTGCTGCCGGGCGATGGGTGTAGCCGAGTTCGGCAATGGCCCGGTCGCTGGCGAACCACATTCGCTTGCGGGCCATGTTGATGCCGTCGACCGTGGCGAAGGGCTCCCGGCCGGTGACCCGGGCAACCTGCTCCGCGCACCAGGCGAAGGGCAGGATCAGCCCGTGCGGAAGTTTCACCGTCGGCGCTTTCCGCCCGCGCAGACCGGCGACGCAGGCGAGGATCTGCGCAAGGCTCAGGTTCTCGCCGCCGAGAATGTAGCGCCGGCCGGCCTGGCCCCGGTCGCGGGCGGCGAGATGGCCGGCGGCGACATCGTCCACATGCACCACGTTCAGCCCGGTATCGACGAACGCCGGCATGCGGCCGGCGGCGGCCTCGACGATCATCCGGCCGGTGGGTGTCGGCTTGACGTCGCGCGGCCCGATCGGGGTGGAGGGATTGACGATGACGATGTCCATGCCCTCGTCGGCGACCAGCCGGTCGACGGCCTTCTCGGCGTCGAACTTGGATTGCTTGTAGGGCCCGATCATGTCGTCGCGGGTCGACGGCACCTCCTCGTCGGACGGCGTGCCGTCACGGTGCAGGCCGAGCACGGCGACGCTGGAGGTATAGACCATCCGCCCGGCGCCGGCTTCCGCCGCGGCCCGGAACAGGTTGACCGTACCGTCGACGTTGGCCGCGAACATCGGCCGCGGGTCCGGCACCCATAGCCGGTAGTCGGCGGCAACGTGAAAGATCCCGCTGCAGTTGCGGACCGCGCTTTTCAGGCTGCCCGGGTCAAGCAGGTCCGCCTCGTGGATCTCCGCGTCGAGGCCGGCGAGGTTCCGGCGGTCCGATCCCTTGCGGGCGATCAGGCGCACCGCCTCGCCGCGCGCGAGCAGGGAGCGCGCAACCGCCGCGCCGACAAACCCTGTTGCACCGGTAACCAGAACCGTCATGGTCGTTCCATTGTCGATCGTTTGAACCCGGTCCCGCCGCCAACCGGCAAAGACGGGAGGGACTATGCCGATTCAGCCTGCAACGGCAAGGGTGAGATGTCCGCTCGGCACGCGCAGCGGTCAGGACGCCGGTCCGGAATCCCGCAGCCCGCCGCCGGAACCGACCTGCTGATCCGGCTGATCGCCTTCCGACAGCGCAGAGATGGTGACCGGGCGGCTGCGCCCGCGGATATCGACCGACCCGATCTGCGTCAGGACCACCGGAATCGTGAGCTGCTGTCGCGTTTCCTCGGAGATGATGATTGTCGAGCCGTATTCCTTGTTCAGCGCCTCGAGGCGGGCGGCGATATTCACCGGGTCGCCATGCACCGTGTAGCCGAGACGCCCCCCGGCGCCGACCGTACCGCCGACGATGTCGCCGGTATTGATCCCGATGCGGGTCCGGATGGTGAGCCCGGGGCCAAAGGTCCGCCTGTGCAGGATACGCTGGATGGCGAGCGCCGCGCCGACCGCGTCATCGGCATGTCCGGGACGGTCGGTCGGAATGTTGAAGGTCGCAAGCATCGCATCGCCCTGGTATTGCTGGATAACCCCGCCATTGGCCTCGACCGGTTCAACGACCGCGGAGAAGTACTCGTTCAGCAGATCGATGGTTTCCGCCGGGCACAGCGATTCGCAGAGAGAGGTGAACCCGGCGATATCGGTGAACATGATCGTCGCGTTGCGGAGCTGGGGTTCCTGCACGACGCTCCGGTTGTCGAGGATCAGGCGGGCCACGCTCTCCGGCACGTACTTGCCGAAGGTGGCGCGCAGGAAGGCGCGGTCGCGCAGGGAGACGATCATGCGGTTGAAGGCCGCACCCGCCTGGTCGATCTCGCGTACCCGGCTGGACGGCAGCATCTCGAGATCGTCCGGGTCCGATGCGGCAATCTGTTCCGCGGCCCGCGCCAGCCTTTTCACCGGCCGGGAAATCCTGAATCCGAGCCAGAGGGAGACCAGCAGGCCGATGACCAGCATGCCGGCCCCGGCGCCGGCAAGCATGAACAGGAATCGGCGCTCGCCGCTGAAACTGTCCGCATTCACGTAGGCGCCGACGATCCAGGACGGCGGGCCGAAATCGGCGATTTCGCGATGCGCCACGAAATAGGGCCGCTGGTGGCCCGGCAGTTCGAGCACGGTTATGTCGAGCGACAATGCCTGGTCATAGTAGGATTCGGCGACAAAGTGGCCGGCGACGAAGGAGGTGACCACGAGGTCGCCGATCTCGGGCGCATCCGGCAGCGGCTTCTGTTCGCTGGGTGCGAAGGAGAAAGGTTCCGCCATGGCGGGATGCGCGAGCATCCGGTCCTGGTCGAGAAGCACGAAATGCCGCGTCGAGATGCCGGAGTCGAGACTGTCGAGCAGCCGGGCAATACCCGCCGTGCCGACAGTGGCGGCAACCAGGCCGCGGAACTCGCCGTCGATCCTGATCGGCATCATCACGTTGATCATCGTCCCGAGACCGGCAACGAAGACCGGAGCCCCCCAGAACGGATCCTCGATCTCCCGGGCAATCGCCATCGCCTCGCGCATGCCGGGCCGGGTGCCCTCGTTGCGGAACAGCAACAGGGACGTCCCGTTCTGCCGGACCTGGGCGCCGATCATCGCCTGGTAGTCCGGTTCGACCACCAGTAGGGCGTCCACATGCGGCGCGGAAATCAGGGCTCCGGAGATCAGGTCTCCGAGCCGGGACCGGTCATCCATCGCAATCCGCTTTTCAGATATCCGCCGGGCAATGGTCCGGACCTGGTCGCGGGCCGGGCGAAGGAAGGCGCGCAGGCTCTCGATTGTCGCATCGATATCCTGCGCGGCGCGCTTGGTGATCTGTTCTTCCGTCGCATCGCGGAGCGTGTTGACGCTGATGAGCGCCAGGCCGCCGACGAACAGCAGGATGACCAGGCCGAGCGCGGCGGCGAGAATGCCCCCGATCGGCCATGAGGTCCGGGCTGCCATCAGACCTCGAAGAAGTCCTGCAGATGGGCGATGGCGCTCTGGCCCATGGCGAGCACCGCCTCGCGCGTGTTGCCGCCGATATGCGGTGTGAAGGCGGTATTCGGCAGATCCAGCAATTCCCGGTCGGTGACCGGTTCGGTATTGTAGACGTCGAGGGCCGCCGCCCCGATCCAGCCTTCCTTCAGCGCACGTTTCAGGTCCGCCTCGACGACGATCTCGCCGCGGGCGGTATTGATCAGGATCGCGTCCTCCTTCATGGCGCGCAGCACCGGCACCGAGATCAGGCCCCGCGTCTTCGACGTGAGCGGCGTGTGGATGGTGACGATGTCGCTTTCGGCGATCAGTTCGTCGAAGGAAACCGGCTTGCCGCCGGCGGCGGCGATTTCCGTTCGCATGGGCAGGATGTCGTTGATCAGCAGCCGGCAGCCGAGCGGGCGCAGCAAGGCCGCGAGGTCGCGCCCGATATGGCCGAAACCGACGATACCGACCGTGCATTGCGACAATTGCCGGCCGCCGTTGCGCAACCAGGTGCCGGCGCGCATCTGCCGGTCGGAGATGTAGAGATTGTGGGTCAGCCCGAGCATGAAGCCGAGCGTCATTTCCGAGACGGAGCGACGGTTGACGCCCGATGTCCAGCCGAGCCTGACACCCCGGTCCGACATTGCCTCGATGTCGAGATTGTTCAGCCCGACGCCGAACTTGGCCACGATGCGCAGTTTCGGGCAGGCGTCCAGGATGGCGCCGTCGATCTTCTCCAGCCCGATGATGGCGCCGTCGGCGTCTGCCAGGAACTCGATCAGGCTGTCGCCGGCAAGCCGGGTGCCGCTGTCGTTGAAGACGGCCTGCGGGAAGCGGGAGAGCAGTTCGGCGCGCAGGATGTCGTCCTTACAGAAGGCATTCGGCGCCGCCTTGATGACGGGACCGTTCACCTGGGGTCCTCGAACCGGCCGCCCCGCACGGCGGCGGCGAACAGGGCGTCGACCACCTCTTCCGGCGCCGCGCCCGGATCGAGCCAATGCGAAGCGAGGTCGTTGCGGAAGCGGCTCAGCCAGTCCGCGGCAAGCTGGGAGACCGGGCCGCCCGGGCTGTCGAGAACGGCGACCGCATCGAACCCGTCGAGCAGGTCGCCCATGGCTTCCGCCGGTGTCGGGAAGGCCTGGAAGGTCGAGATCACGCCGGGCTGCAGCCCCTTCGCGATGCAGGCTTCGCGGATCGCAAGGGCCTCGGCCTCGAGACCGAGGCCGGGCAGGATGGCGACCACGCCGCCGGCCGCGAGTTCGGTCAGCGGACCGTCGCCGCTCGCCGGGTTCTCCGCGTCCACATCCTCGTCGACGAGGATCAGTCCGTGAAACTGACCCTCTTCGAAATCCTTTGCCGCTTCGGCGACGTCTGCCGGGGTGCGGGCCAGCCAGACGCTGTCGAACAGGCCGGAATCGATGGTTATGTTGAACGGCTTGCCGGGCCGGATCGAGTGCAGGAACAAGAGCCGGTATTCATCGGCCGGCACATCCTGCGCGGCGCGGAGGATGGCCCAGTCCGGCAGGTTGTCGAGTACCGGAATGCGCTCGATGGCGCCGGCGGCCCGGATCGGCGTCAGGAAATACGGCCAGAACGTTTCCGGGTTGAAACTGACCTCGAAGGCCCGTCCTTCGGTCGCAGCGACGACCGTCTCGAGTGCGCTTGTCATTTGTGCCGTGCCCTTGCGCGGATCAGGCTCCACGCGGTCCAGATCAGGTAGATGCTTGCCCCGACGCCAACCGGGATGAAGAACCAGTCGAGCCAACCGAACCAGGCGATCGGTGCGATCAGGTAGGTGCCGTCTTCCAGCTCGAACCGCCAGAGACCCGGGTATCCTACGGCGTCCCCGTCTTGCAGTTCCAGCGCTTCGTCCAGCTTGAGGTTGAGAAACATCGAGACGATGGCAGAAAACGCCCCTGCGGCGCCGAGAATCAAAGCCCAGTTGCCGATCATGCTGTCGCTGAGGCTGATGCCGAGGCAGGCGAAAAAGATGGCGTAGGACGACCCGCCGACGAAATAGTCGAGATAGTAGCCGATTCTGGATTTCTTGCCGCTTGCCCGCGCCAGTTCGCCGTCGCAATGGTCGAGGAAACGGGCAAACGCGAACAGGGTCGCGCCCAGGGCCATGTCCGATTGCTCGCCGGACAGGGTGGTCAGTGACCCTGCCAGACCGACCAGGAAGGAGAAGGCGGTGACGTGGTTGGGATGAACCGGGGTGTTTACCAGCGGTTTCACCAGAAGGCGCGCCAACGCCTGATCGTAGGGAATGTTCGACATGATGGCGAAGGGAATAGACCGGCGGTGTACGTTGTCAAGCCGGGCATGCGCCGCTATGTAGCATCCAGCCAGACGCGGAACGGCCTTTTTGAACACTACCCCTAGACTCAACGAGAGCATCGCAGGATCGCTTGCGGCAGTGACGGGCCTTTCGATCCGCCGCCCGGTGCTGAGCGTTGTCCTGATCCTGGCGCTCGCCGCCGGGATGCTGGCGCTGACGATAGCCGAAGTCCGGATCAACACCTCCAACACCGACATGCTGTCGAAGGAACTGCCGTTCCGGCAGCACGCCATTGCCTTCTCCGATGCATTTCCGTCCCTGTCGGGGAACATCGTCATTACCGTCGATGCCGCGACGACCGATGCAGCGGAGGACGCCGCGCGCGATCTGGCAACCGACCTTGCCGGGCGCAGCGGCCTGTTCGAGTGGGTTTTTTACGACAGGGCCGATCCGTTCCTGCGCCGCAATGGCCTGCTCTATCTCAGCCTGCCGGAACTGGAGAACCTCGCCGACGACCTGTCCGCCGCCCAGCCCTTGCTGGCCAAGCTGCATGGACAGCCAGATTTCCGCGGACTTGCCGATGTCTTCGCCCTGGCCGTCGAGGAGGGGGATGCGGCCGCCCGTGCCTCCATCGCACCGGCCCTCGATCGCATGGCGGCGGTGATCGCGGGTGTGCCGGATGGCAATGAACGCCCGCTTTCCTGGACCGCCCTGCTTGCCGACGAGGCGCCCGGTGGCGACACCAGGCAGATCATTCTTGCCCGGCCCGCACTGGATTTCTCCTCGTTGTCGCCGGCCGGCCAGGCGATCGACGTGATCCGCGAACTCGCAACCGGTCTCGCGGCGACGCCCGGTTTCGATATCCGTGTCGGCATCACCGGCAGCGCCGCGCTCGAACAGGAGGAGCTGGCCTCCGTCAGCGACGGCATGGGACTGGTCGGGGTGATTTCGCTGGCGCTCGTCCTGGTGCTGCTCTTCGCCGCCTTCCGGTCGGCCGGGGCCGTGGCGGCAACGCTTGTCGTGCTGCTGGCGGGTCTCAGCATCACGGCGGGTCTGGCCACCATCGTCGTCGGCCAGTTCAACCTGATCTCGGTCGCCTTCGCCGTGCTGTTCATCGGTCTCGGGGTCGATTTCAACCTCCATTTCGTCCTGCGCGGCAAGGAGGAGGGGGCGCTTGCGGACCATGGCGGCCGGGCCCTGCTGGTCGCGGCGCGCGCCGGCGGGCCGGCGCTGGTGCTGTGCGCGATATCCTCCGCCGTCGCCTTCTTTTCCTTCACCCCGACCGAGTATCGCGGGGTGGCCGAGCTTGGCCTGATCGCCGGTATGGGCATGTTCGTGGCGCTCGCGCTCAGCCTGACATTGCTGCCGGCATTGCTGAAGATCATCCGGCCGAGGCACGTGGCGGCGGTCGGCGGCGGCGGATTGCTGGCGCCCGTCGCGCGCTTCTCGGTCAACAACGCGGGAAAGGTGCTCGTCGCGGCGGGGCTGCTGGTTGCGGCGGCGGCAATTCTCGCCCCGGGCGTCGGGTTCGACGATGACCCGATGAACCTGCGCGACCCGGATGCCCAGTCGGTGCGCGTCGCCCGCGAACTGATGGCCGATCCCGACCGGCAGACCTATTCGATCGACATCCTCGCCGGTGACCGCGACAAGGCGGCAGAGCTGGCGGCGGAACTGGCGGGGCTGGAAAGCGTCTCCGGCGTGCGCACCATCGCGGACCTGCTGCCCGCGGACCAGGAAGAGAAGCTCTTCATCGTCCAGGACCTCGCCTTCATCCTCGGCCCGATGGCGGTCCAGGAACCTGCGGCGCCGATCGCCGGTCCGGAGGTTCGCAAGGCTGCCGCGCAACGGCTTCGCGATCTGGTCGCGTCGGCGGAAGCGGATTTCGGCGTTGCCGGGACCCGGCTCGTCGACTCCCTCGACCGTGTGCTCGACGATCCCCGGCAATTGCAGCGGGCCGAGTACCTGCTGATGGCGGGGCTGGATGGCCGGCTGACGGCGATCTTCGATGCGGTCGGGGCGACCGAGATCGATCTCGACGGCCTGCCGCCACGGCTTCGTTCCTTCTGGCTGACAGCCGATGGCCGCGCCCGCGTCGAGGTGCTGCCGAAGGCGGACATGAGCGATGCGACGGCGCGCGATATCTTCGTCGACGAGGTGCGCGCAATCGTGCCGGACGCGACCGGCACGCCGGTGATCATCGCGGATGCGGGCGATGCCGTCGTCACCGCCTTTGCCGAAGCACTGCTCTATGCGGGGATCGCGGTGACGATCCTGCTCCTGGCGATGCTGCGGAACCTCCTCGACGTGATGATCGTGGCGATACCGGCCCTCGTCGGTGCGGTGCTGACCGCCGGCGCGATGGCGATTGGCGGGCTTTCCTTCAATTTCGCCAACATCATCGTGCTGCCCCTGCTGTTCGGGCTCAGCGTCGATTTCGGCATCCA
>JAVKCR010000255.1:0-1218 GCA_040222645.1 Rhodospirillales bacterium | reverse complement strand
CTGGCTGTCGAAGCTGAACCAGGCGCCCGACTTCTCGACGATGCCGGCGGCTACGCCGAGATCGAGCAGTTCGCCGGTCTTGGAGACCCCCTCTCCATACATGATGTCGAACTCCACCACCTTGAACGGCGGCGCCAGTTTGTTCTTCACCACCTTTACCCGGGTCTGGTTGCCGACCACCTCGTCGCGGTCCTTGATGGCGCCGATGCGGCGGATGTCCATACGGACCGAGGCGTAGAACTTGAGCGCGTTGCCGCCGGTGGTGGTCTCCGGGTTCCCGAACATCACGCCGATCTTGAGGCGGATCTGGTTGATGAAGATGATGGTGGTCTTCGAACGCGACACCGAACCGGTGAGCTTGCGCAGCGCCTGGCTCATCAGGCGCGCCTGCAGGCCGACATGGCTGTCGCCCATCTCGCCCTCCAATTCCGCCCGCGGCACCAGGGCTGCAACCGAATCGACCACCAGGATGTCCACCGCGCCGGAGCGCACCAGCGTATCGGCGATCTCCAGCGCCTGCTCGCCGGCATCGGGCTGCGAGATCAGCAGCTCGTCGACCTTCACGCCGAGCTTGCGGGCGTAGATCGGGTCAAGCGCATGTTCCGCATCGATGAAGGCGCAGGTGCCGCCAAGCTTCTGGGCTTCCGCCACCGCATGCAGCGCGAGCGTCGTCTTGCCCGAGCTTTCCGGTCCGTAGATCTCGATGATCCGGCCGCGCGGCAGACCGCCGATGCCGAGACCGATGTCGAGACCGAGGGAACCGGTGGAGATCACATCCGTCTCGACCGATTCCTGCGAGCCGAGCTTCATGATCGAGCCCTTGCCGATTGCCCGCTCGATCTGGGCGACCGCGGCGTCGAGTGCCTTGTTCTTGTCCATGTCTTCCTTGCCAATAAGGCGCAGCGCTGCCTGCGACATAATCCGATCTCCCTTATTCCATAGCGGTTACAGTGGCGCAATGCAGGCATATGTACATGTTTTGTTCTCCCTGTAAACAGGCTTGTTCACCACATTGATATCATTAAATGATTTGAATCATATTCATATTTTGTTCCAACGTTTCCAGTCCTGAATCGAAACAGGCGGCCGCCCAGCCCCGCCGGATTCAGGCTCCGGCGATTCGCCTCGTCAGGCCGCGGTAATAACCTCTTTCACCTTGGTCGCCAGTTCGTTCAGGCTGAAGGGCTTGGGCAGGAAATGGACCTGGTCGTCGCCGTC
>JAVKCR010000254.1:0-5179 GCA_040222645.1 Rhodospirillales bacterium | reverse complement strand
CAGCCCAGCAGCGCCATGTAGGGCAGAATGCGGATCAGGTATCCCGGGCGCGCACTATCTCGCGAAAATGTCATGTTTCAGAGACTAGACATGTTCAACCGTTTCAGGGGATGATTTCGTACCGTTGTACAAGGAGTAAGGCCGAATGCTGATTCGTGCAATATTACCGGCATTTCTGATTATCGGATTCAGTGGAAATGCCTTGGCGCAACAGGCGATCGGGACCACGCAGGTCATCGTCAGGACCGTGCTCGGTGATCTCGAAAGTGCCCAGCGAACCCTGGCCAAGGCGGACCCGGTTCATGCCAACGAGAATATCATCACCCGCAAGGATTCCGCGACCGAACTCCGCTTCATTGACGAAACCATGATCAAGGTCGGTCCGGACGCCCAGGTGGCGCTGGACCGTTTCGTTTTCGATCCCTCCAGTGGCGCCGAACAGGTGACCGTCAACATGGTCAAGGGCACGCTCCGGTTCATTTCCGGAAAAATGCGCAAATCGGCCTATGCCATCCGCACCCCCGCCGCGACGATCAGTGTCCGGGGAACCATATTCACCCTCAATGTACGCGGCGACGGTTCGACGGCCCTGCATGTGGAGGAAGGTGAAGTTACCGTGGAAGGCACCGGTGGCGGCAGTGTCGATGTCACTGCCGGGCTGGCAACGACCGTGACCGTGACGGCGGCCCCGACCCCGCCCGCGAAACCCTCGGTCGCCCTGGCCATCGAAGTTGCCAAGATGGACATGCTGGCCGCCCTGGCCGGCAGCGTTTCCAGCCCGATGGCGGTCCGCAAGGCAGGGCAGTTCGGGCGTTCCCTTCCGGCGAATTCCCTGCCGCAGAAGGCAACCGATATTCCCGGTGCCAGCTGCTCTAGTAGCTGACGGGAGACAGGACGTGGTTATCAGGAATTTGCTGGCGGCGTCGGTTTTCGCCCTCTCCGTCATGGGCTGCCAGACCACCGGTGGGGGACCTGCCCCGGAACCCGTCATCGGCAGCACCTTCAGCGGCCTGTTCACCGATGGCGGCAACCAGGTGCCGCTGCCGGACGGAACTTGGACCGTAATGGGGCGGGCAAAGTCGGAACATGATTTCGTCCGCTACAATGATACCGTGCTGGCTACGGAAGTATCCGGCGTCATCGCGCAGGTCGTCATCGTCCGTAATGCCTATCCGGCACATCTCAGGTCGTTCAAGCCATACGCCTACTGTGGTGATCCGGCATATATCCATGCGGTGACGGTCAGCAACGAATTTCGCGGCAAGCAGGATAGCTGGCGCACCATGGCATGGCAATTCGGCGGCAGCGGAACACCGGAACATGTGGCCCAGTTCCTGCAAGAAGCGGGCATGGCCGCCAAGCTTGTGCCGCCGGTGATGATCGGGGCCGGGTTCCATATCGCGGAGGGAACCGACGCTCTGGATGTTTTCTATCTTTGGAATCCCGATCTCTTCATGCCCAATCCGGAGCCGGGCCAGACATGGGGCTGGCGCGACTGGCAGGTTGGTGATGTCGTTTCGGACCCGCGCAAGCAGGCAGCCTACGACATCCTGCGTGGCTGGGCAGAAGAATGGCACGCAACCCTCTGGAAGGGTTTCCGGAACGGGCTGCCCGCCACCGGGGCCGGCAGTTGACAACTCACTCCGGAGTGACCGCCGTCAGATTTGTCAGGCTATTTCGTTCCGCCGCGCACTGATTTCTTATCGCTCAACCCGTTAATCCCCCGCCTCACACGTCGAGGTTGGCGACCTTCAGCGCGTTGGTCTGGATGAACTCGCGGCGGGGTTCGACCACGTCGCCCATCAGGGTCGAGAAGATCTCGTCCGCCTCGTCGGCGATGGAGACCTTGACCTGCAGCAGCGTCCGCGCGTTCGGGTCCAGCGTGGTCTGCCAGAGCTGGTCCGGGTTCATCTCGCCGAGACCCTTGTAGCGCTGCACCCCGATGCCCTTGCGGCCCGCCGCCATCACGGTGTCGACCAGCGAGAGCGGACCGGTGATGCGCTGTTCGTTGTCCTTGGCGATGAAGCGGCCATGTTTGGTGAAATAGCCCTGCAGGGTCACGGCAAGCTGGTCGAGCCGCCTGGCCTCGCTGGAGCGCACCAGCGCGCCGTCGATGGCGTAGCGCTCGGTGACGCCGCGCAGCGTGCGCGAGAAGATCAGCCTGCCTTCGCTCTCGGCGAACCCGGCCCAGCCGCGCTCGAACTCGCTTTCCAGCGCGTCGAGCCGCCGGGCGATATAGGCGGCGGTCTCCCCGCCCCGTTCCTGGTTGGAGATCGTCTCCGCGTTCAGCGCGCCGGCGATGGCCGCCTGTTCGGCGATGCGGATCGGGATATGCCGGCTGATGGTCTCCAGCAGGCCCTTGGCCTCGCGCGAGGTATTGACCACGGCGCGCAGGTCCTGGCCGCCGATCTGGCTGCCGTCATGCAGCACGAAGGCCGCCTCGTTGATGCCGGTATCGACGAGATAGTCGCCGAGACCGCGCTCGTCCTTCAGGTACTGTTCCGAATTGCCCTTCTTGGCGCGGTAGAGCGGCGGCTGGGCGATGTAGAGATAGCCGCGTTCGATCAGCTGCGGCATCTGGCGGTAGAAGAAGGTGAGCAGCAGCGTGCGGATATGGCTGCCGTCGACGTCGGCGTCAGTCATGATGATGATCTTGTGGTAGCGGCATTTCTCGATGTTGAAATCGTCCCGGATGCCGGTGCCGAGCGCCGTGATCAGGGTGCCGATTTCCGCCGAGGAGAGCATCTTGTCGAAGCGCGCGCGCTCCACGTTCAGGATCTTGCCGCGCAAGGGCAGGATCGCCTGGTTGGAGCGGTCGCGTCCCTGTTTCGCGGAGCCGCCGGCGGAATCGCCCTCGACCAGGAACAGCTCGGACTTGGCCGGGTCGCGTTCCTGGCAATCGACGAGCTTGCCGGGCAGGGACGAGATGTCGAGCGCGCCCTTGCGGCGGGTCAGTTCACGGGCCTTGCGGGCGGCTTCGCGGGCGGAGGCCGCCTCGACGATCTTCTGGACGATCTTCGAGCCTTCCTTCGGATGCTCCTCGAACCACTGGTCGAGCTTCTCGCCGACCACGGATTCGACGACCGGGCGGACTTCCGACGAGACCAGCTTGTCCTTGGTCTGCGACGAGAATTTCGGGTCCGGCACCTTCACCGACAGCACGCAGGTCATGCCCTCGCGGGCGTCGTCGCCGGAGATCGAGACCTTCATCTTCTTGGCCAGGCCCGACGAGGCGGCGTAGGCATTGATGGTGCGGGTCAGCGCGCCGCGGAACCCGGCGAGATGGGAGCCGCCGTCACGCTGCGGGATGTTGTTGGTGAAGCAATGCATGCTCTCGTGGTAGCTGTCGTTCCACTGCATCGCCATCTCGACGGTGATGCCGTCACGCTCGCCGGAGACCGAGATCGTGCCGTCGGTGACCGAGGCCTTGTTGCGGTCGAGATACTCGACGAAGGAGGCGAGACCGCCCTCGTAATGCAGGTCGACCACATGCTCGTCGACCCCGCGCGCATCGACCAGTTTCAGCGCCACGCCGGAATTCAGGAAGGCGAGTTCGCGCAGCCGGTGTTCCAGGGTGGGGAAGTCGAAATCCGTCATGGTGAAGGTCTTGCGCGACGGCTTGAAGGTCACATGGGTGCCCTTCTGGCCGTTCGCCGGGCCGACTTCCTTCAGGTGGATCGCGGTGTCGCCGTTCTCGAAGCGCGCGTAATGCTCCTTGCCGTCGCGGAAGATGCGCAGGTCGAGATAGTCGGACAGCGCGTTCACCACCGAGACGCCGACGCCGTGCAGGCCGCCGGAGACCTTGTAGGAATTCTGGTTGAACTTACCGCCGGCATGCAGCTGGGTCATGATGACCTCGGCCGCCGAGACGCCTTCCTCCTCGTGGATGTCGACCGGGATGCCGCGGCCGTTGTCGGTGACGGTCACCGATTCATCGCCGTTCAGCGTCACGGTGACCAGGTCGCAATGGCCGGCCAGCGCCTCGTCGATGGCGTTGTCGACCACCTCGTAGACCATGTGATGCAGGCCGGAGCCGTCATCGGTGTCGCCGATATACATGCCAGGCCGCTTGCGCACGGCCTCGAGCCCGCGCAGCACCTGGATGGAGCCGGCATCGTAGATATCGGACTGCCCGGTCGCGGGCTTGTTGTCTTCGCCAGTCATGATCTTGCGTCGTCCGTCTGGGGGAACAGGGTCGCATCTTCGATGCGCACGAAACAGGCGCGCCCTTCGAGCGCGCCAAATTGCTGCCGGTCGGTACCGGTGAGAAAGGCCTGCGAGCCGATTTCCTCGATTTCGTCGAACAGGGAAGCGCGCCGCATCCCATCTAGATGGGCACAGACCTCGTCGAGTAAAAGCAGCGGCGCGAAACCGCGCAGGCGCGCCTGCATCCGCGCATTGGCGAGCACGATGCCGATCAGGAGCGCCTTCTGCTCGCCGGTCGAGCAATCGGCGGCCGGCATGTCCTTCGCGGCGTAGCGCACGGCGAGGTCGGCGCGGTGCGGCCCGAAGGTTGTCACGCCGGCGGCGCCGTCGATGCCGCGATTGGCGAACAGCCGGCGGCGGAACGCGCTTTCGGCCTCGAGCGCCGGCTTGCCGTCGAGCAGGTCGGCGGTCTCGCATTCATGCGAGAGCAGGGCGGTCGGGAAGGCCGAGCCCGCATTGTCGGCGGCCAGGTTGGCGAGCCGGGAGACGACATCCTTGCGGGCGGCGGCGATGGCGATGCCGAGCCCGGACATGGTTTCCTCCACCGCCGCGAGCCAGGCGGCATCCGCGCCCGGTTCCTTCAGCAGGCGGTTGCGCTGGCGCATGGCGTTCTCGTAGGCCGTGGCGCGCGAGGCATGTTCGGGGTCGGCGCCGAAGACCATGCGGTCGAGGAAGCGGCGGCGTTCGCCGGCGCCGTCGAGGAACAGCCGGTCCATCTGCGGGGTCAGCCAGAGCATGCCGATATGGCGGCCGAGTTCCGACTGGGCGCGCACCGCCTCGCCGTCGATGCTGACGATGCGGCGTTCGCGGCCGTCCGGCGTCGCCTCGCGGGCGGTGCCGATGCGCATTTCCATACCGCCGGTCCGGATACCGGCATTGACGCCCCAGGTCTCGACCCCGCCGGCATCCTTCCGGAGGATGTCGCCGATCTTCGCGCGGCGCAGGCCGCGGCCGGGAGAGAGCAGGGAAATCG
>JAVKCR010000253.1:0-3429 GCA_040222645.1 Rhodospirillales bacterium | reverse complement strand
GGTATCGCCTGGGCCGGCAGCCCGACCCATCTCAACGACCGCAACCGGTCCTGCCGGCTCGCCGACATGCTGGCGCTGGCCGCCCATCCCCGCATCGACCTGGTTTCCCTCCAGAAGGGCGAGGCGGCGGATGAACTCGGCCGCGCCGAGGCGGCGCTGGTGGAGGATGCAAGCGGTTCCTGCGAGGATTTCATGGATACCGCCCGGGTGATCGCCGGGCTCGATCTCGTGGTCACCGTCGATACCTCGGTCGCGCATCTCGCCGGCGCGCTCGGCGTCAGGGTCTGGGTGATGCTTCCGTTTGCCCCGGACTGGCGGTGGATGCTGGAAAGGGATGGGTCTCCGTGGTATCGGACCATGCGGCTGTTTCGCCGGAAACGCGCGGATCGGGACTTCGCCCCGGTCATCGACGCGATCGGGCGCGAGCTTGCCGCGCTGGCGGCCACGCCGGCTGGGGAAGGCTGAACCGTTCAGGGGTCGGTATGGCGCGCAAGGCGGCAAGGAAGAAACAGGCGCAGAAGCCCGGCAATGCCGGTGCGCGCAAGGCGTCGGCCAAACCGGCCGCCCCCGATCCCGGCAAGGCGAAGGACGTCTTCCAGGCCGCGCTCGAAGAGCATCGCAAGGGTAACGTCGCGGCGGCGCTTGCCGGCTACGCGGAATCCGCCGAGATCGATTCCGGCTTCGCCGAACCGCTGATCAATGCCGGCGTCATTCACCGCCTGGCGGGCGAACACGAGAAAGCGGTGGATCTCTACAGCAAGGCGCTGGCGATCGCGCCCGACCATGCCGGTGCGCATTACAATATCGCCAATGTTCTGAAGGACACGGGAAAGATCGAGGAGGCGACCGGCCATTACCGCCGGGCGCTGGAGATCGACCCGGATTATGCCGCGGCACGCTCCAATCTTGCCATCCTGCTCAAGGATGCCGGCAAGCTGAAGGAAGCCCGGGCGCTGTTCGAGCACGCGTTCGACAAGGACCCCGACAACGCGGAACTGCGCAACGCGCTCGGCGTGGTGCTCTGGGAAAGCGGCCAGCGGGAGGCGGCCATCGCCTGCTACCGCCGCTCCATCGCGGCGGCCCCGAAATCGCTGCATGCCCCCTTCAACCTCGCCAACGCGCTGATGACCATCGGCCGTTATGACGAGGCGCTCGTCCTCTACCGCCGCGTGCTGGAGATCGACCCGAATTATGTCGGGGCCTTTTCCGGCATGGGCCAGACCCTGATCGGCATGGGCCGGCTCGACGAGGCGATCACCGTGATCGGCAAGGCGCAGGCGCTCGACCCCGGCTATCTCGACGCCCATCTCGGCATGGCGCGGGCCTGCCTGCTGAAGGGCGATTTCCCGCGCGGCTGGGAGGAGTACGAATGGCGCTGGAAGCGGGCCGACCGGCCGCCGCGTTTCCAGGACCGGCCGATCTGGGACGGCAAGTCATCGCTGAAGGGCAAGACTGTCCTGCTGCAAAGCGAGCAGGGTCTCGGCGATTCGATCCAGTTCGTCCGCTATGCGCCGATGCTGGTGGAGAAGGGCGCGACCCTGCTGCTCGAGACGCAGCCCGGCCTGATGCGGCTGTTCCAGTGCGTGCCGGGCATCGCGAAGCTGATCCGCGAAGGCGGCAAGGTGCCGGATTTCGACTATCGCATCCCGCTGCTTACCCTGCCGAAACTGCTCGGCACGACGCTCGAGACCATCCCGGCGGCAAAACGCTATCTCGAGCCGCCGGAGATGCCGGAAATGCGCCTGCCGCCGGCGCGCAACCAGGCGCTCCGGGTCGGCTTCGCCTGGGCCGGCCGGCCGGAACACAAGAACGACCACAACCGCACCGTCGAGCTGACCCGCTTCCTCGAGCTGACCGAGATCGCCGGCATCGAGTTCTTCTCGCTGCAGAAGGGCCGGGGGGAGGCGGATATCGCGAAACTCTCGTGTCAGTCGGTGCTGACCGACTGTTCCGGCGAGCTGTTCGACATGGCCGACACCGCGACCCTGATCGACCAGCTGGATCTCGTGATCACCGTCGATACCTCGCTGGCGCATCTCGCCGGCGCGCTCGGCAAGCCGGTCTGGGTGCTGGTGCCGCACGCGCCGGACTGGCGCTGGCTGCTCGGCCGCGACGACACGCCCTGGTACCCCTCGATGCGGCTCTTGCGCCAGCCGGTGCCGGGCGACTGGGAATCGGTGTTCGCGCGCATCCGCAAGGACCTCGAGGCGAACGTGGCGCAACGCCGCGCCAGGGCGCTGAACGCGGTCGAGGACCGGGGCGACAGCCTCGTCGTGCCGTCGGTCTTCAAGCTCGGCAACGGCAAGCCCGCCTTCCGCATGCCGGTGCCGAAGAAGTATCTCGACGATGCCGGGGTCGGCTTCCTGGTGCGCCACGAATCGCAGTTCGGCGGCTACGAATACCCGGCCAGGCGCTTCATCATCGACCACCTGGAACCGGGCGATCTGTTCATCGATATCGGCGCGCATTGGGGCATCTTCACGCTCTCGGCAATCTCCGCCTATCCCGGCCGCATCAAGGCGCTGGCGATCGAGCCGCTGCCCGACAATGTCGCCCACCTGCGCCGGTGGCTCGCCTTCAACAACATGGAACGGCATGCCGACGTGGTGCAGGCCGCCGCCGGGTCCGGCTACGGCGAGGGCGTGCTGTTCGCCAATTCCTCCATGGGCCACAGCCTGGTCGAGGGCAACATGGCGCCGGGCGCGAAGGGCCGCGAGATCCGCGTGCCGATCGCCTCGATCGACAATTTGCTCGCCCAGCACCCGGAATTGCAGGGCCGCCCGGCCATCCTCAAGATCGATGTCGAGGGGGTGGAGCCGGAAGTGATCGACGGCGCCTGGAACCTGGTCGAAGCCGGCCTCGTGAAGGCGATCATGTGGGAGAAGGGCCGCAATTACGACGGCGGCGAGCGCTTCGAGGCGATGATGAAGATGGCCGACAAGCTGAGCCGCGCCGGCTTCCGCCATTACCGCTTCCCGCACGAGCAGGCCGGCGGGCCGCTGGTGCCCTGGATCCCGACGTCGGAGATGCTCAACGTCTTTTCGGTGGCGAAAGACATCGAGCTCAAGACCCGCTACGCCAAGCCCTTCGCGCCGACGCCGCGCATGTACGGCGCCGACCGCGCCAACCTGCCGGAGGAGCAGGCGGTACGCGTGACCGAGGAACTGATCAAGCAGCGCGGCACCGACGGCGCGCGCTGGGGTCTGCCCGAGCTGCTGCCGTCCGGCGCGGACGAGCGGGCGAAGGCGGCGGTGCAGCTGCTGCCGTCCACGGGCGCGATCCTCGATATCGGCGCCGGCGCCATGGCGCTCGCGAAGCATCTCCCGAAGGGCCAGCCCTACCAGCCGATCGACCTCACGCCGACCGCGCCGAGAACCATCGTGATGGATCTCAACCGTGGCCATTTCCCGGCCGGCCGCTGTGCGGCGG
>JAVKCR010000252.1:0-8167 GCA_040222645.1 Rhodospirillales bacterium | reverse complement strand
GCGTGCCGCCAGACCCCGACAGGATGACCGAGGTGATCTTGACCCCGAGCCCGGTGATGCCGAGCACGCCGATGACGATGGAGGCACAGAGGATGATCGCCCCGATGATGGCGATCTGGCTGCCGGCGGCGATGCAGGCATCGAGGATGCGGGTGCCCGTGCGGGCGAGATCGATACGGAGATCCACCCCGAACGGCAGCAGCAGCGCGCCGGCGAGGATCGCCAGGCAGGCGGCATATTGCGGGGTGTAGTCGCCGACGAAGATACCCCACAGCAGCACCGAGAACGGCACCAGGAAAAAGCCAGAGGTGATGGCGACGATGCGCGCCGCCGGACGGTCTTCCGGCGCGAGACCCTTCAGTTCGAAGCGGGTGGCAAAGGCGTCGATACCGACCCATACCGCGAAGAAGTAGAGCAGCGCCGGCAGCAAGGCCGCCGCCATGATGCCGGTATAGGGCGTGCCGGTAAGCTCCACCATGACGAAGGCGCCGGCGCCCATCAGCGGCGGCATGATCTGTCCGCCCGAGGAGGCGACCGCCTCCACCGCGCCGGCCAGCGCCTTCGGGTAACCGAGCCGTGTCATGGTCGGCAGGGTGATGGCGCCTGTCGAGGCGACGTTGGCGGAGGCCGAACCCGAGATCGAACCGAACAGGGCCGAGGAGAGCACCGCGACCTTCGCCGCGCCCCCCTACAGCAGCCCGGCGGCGGCCGCGGCGACGTTCATGAAGCCCTGCCCCGCCTCGCCCGCGTTCAGCACCGCGCCGAAGATGACGAAGATCGAGACGATGGTGACCGAAACCGCGGTCAGGCTGCCCCAGATACCACCCTCGGCAATTGTCAGGGTGCCGAGAAAACTGTCCAGCGGCGTGCCGGGATGGCCGAACTCGCCGGGGATATGGTCTCCGAACAGGCCATAGAGCAGGGCTGCCGCCGCGACCATCGGCAAGGGCCAGCCGATCGCCCGGCGTGCGGTCTCCAGCACGGCGAGCAGCAGGATTGCGGCGATACCGCGCTGGAAGTCGTTGGCGAGGAAGCCGTACTGGTCGCCCAGCATGTCCTGGTTGACCGCAACCCAGAGCGCCGCGCCACCGCCGAGGAGCGTGATCGCCATGCCGCTCCACATCTGCGCCCTGGTCTTCGCCATGAAGACCAGCGCCCAGGGCAGCACGAGGACCATGTGCAGCGGCCGGCTGACCAGGTTCGGGATCAGGCCGTGGAAGATCAGCCCGAGATGGTAGGCGATGGAAACGCCGCCGAGCGCGGCCCAGAACAGGCGGAGCGGAGGGGACATGGGAAATCCGGTCACGCAATGAAGAAACACTCATCCTGAACTCGATTCAGGACCACGACCAAATTGCCTGAGCCTATATGTCTGCCATGGCTCAGACTGTTCTCTCGAGGTCCTGAAACGGGTTCAGGACGAGGGGAAGGTTGGCGGGAGCATAGTTGCCCCCGCCATCGGCCTCACATGTGGGCGTCGGAAAGAGGGAAGCCCTTTTCCTTGTAGAACTTGATTGCGCCGGGATGAATCTTGCCGGAGATGTTGGCAAGCATCTCGCCGTCGATGCCCTTCCACCAGGGCGAGGTCTCGCCCATCTTGTCGCGCTGTTCCCAGAAGGTCTTGGTCATCGCGTAGGCGGTCGCGTCATCCATGTCGGTAGTGGTATAGGCCACGACCGGCAGCGAGGT
This sequence comes from Rhodospirillales bacterium, assembly GCA_040222645.1. Lineage (GTDB taxonomy): Bacteria > Pseudomonadota > Alphaproteobacteria > Rhodospirillales > HT1-32 > HT1-32. The sequence continues at coordinate 6,478 of JAVKCR010000252.1, read as the reverse complement.
GGTGACGATGTCGGCAGACTGCCCGGCGTAGGTGCCGGCGGGGATCACCAGCTTGGTGCGCTTGGTCTGGGCGATCTGGTCGTCGGTGAGCGAGAGAACCGTAACGCCGGTCGAGGCGGCGGCCTCGATCACGTTCGGCGCCGGCCAGGAACCGGCGGTCACGAAGCCGTCGATCTGGCCGTTCTTCAGCGCCGACACGGCGTTGGAGAGTTCCACGTCGGCGAGCGTCACCTTGTCCTTGAGGCCGAACATCTCGAGATACTTGGCACCTTCGGTCGCGCCGAAGGAACCCTTGCCGATCAGCACGGTCTTGCCTTCGAGGTCGGCGAAGCTCTTGACGCCGGCCTTGTCGCTCATCACGAAATGCATGGTCAGCGACGGGATCGGGAACAGGGCGCGGATTTCGTCGAAACGCGGATTGCCCTTGTCCTTGAACGGACCGGCGGCCTTGGCGGCGGCGCCGGCCAGCGCCGGTGGGGTGGTGAAGACGTAATTGCCCTTGCGCGCCACGACTTCCATGACGTTCTGGACCGAGCCCTGGCTCTCCTCGACGGTGACGATGATGTCGCCGTTCGAACCGGCCTTCATCGCTTCCGCGATCTCGACGGACATCTGGTAATAGGACGAGCCGCTTTTCGCGGCCTTGAAGACAACGCGGGTTTCCGCCTGGGCTGCCGTGGTCAGTGCGAGCGATGCGCCGACCAGGGCGAGCGTCTTGAACAGCTTCATTATTTCCTCCCGGGAAATGTGTTGGACGGCGGTTTGCCGGAAGGCCCCCCGCTGTTTGGGCGCGTATCTGATATCGCGGAACCGCCAGAGTCAATCTGGCGGTTTTCCGCGGTCTCAGGGCAGGTATTCGGTCTTCCAGCGCAGGATCACGTTGAACGAGATCGAGACCCGGATCTCGTCGCCGAGATTGGGATGAACGAGGTGATGCAGGAAGGCCGGCCAGAGCAGCAGGTCGCCGGCTTCCGGCAATATCCTGTGCTCCGGATCGACCTGCCCGTCCCCCTTGATGGCGTTCATGTTCGCCTGCGGCCGGGGGTCGAAAAAGCTGATCGCGCCGGGATCGAGATCGCTGCGCCCGCCGAGATCGCCGCGCGGTTGCGGGACCTGGACGTAATAGGTGCCGCTCAACCAGGCATGCGGATGATTGTGCAGGTTGTGGTAGTCGCCGAAGCGGTTGAGGTTGGCCCAGGCCTGCAGGCTGTAATCGAGGTCGTAGGCGATTCCCAGCGAGCGGGCGTAATCGATGACCGCCCGGTCGAAACAGCTCTTCAGCCAGCCGACCACCGGGTGATCGGTACGCAGGAAGTCGGCCGACAGGTAGTCCGCGGTCATGTCGGCGCGCCCGGCGTCCTGCTCGCGGACCAGGTCGAGCAGCAGCGGGTTGGCGGCCGCCGCGCCGGGCAGCGCATGGCGCATCAGCCGGGTTGGCCAGAGATCGTGGAATTGCGGCGCCTGTTGCGCTCCGGCGGACATGCTATGGTATTCCGGATCGGTGATTGCTCGGCCCACACTAGCCCCATGCGGACCGCCGGCAAAGCCCGGGACGCGGAACCTCGCGCCCCGCCATCCGTTAACGATTGCGGGTGGGATATCAGCCGATAAACGGAAAAAGGATCGCGGATGCAGGACGCCACGGACAGGATCATCGAGGAAGGCAGCAATTGCTGGCTCAAGGCCAAGGCCGGCAGGGCTGCAATCATCATCGATCCCGCACCCTACTACGCGGCATTGCGCGAAAGCCTGAAAGCAGCACGTGCGACGATCTTCATCGCCGGCTGGGACGTGGACAGCCGCACTCCGCTCTACGGCCCCGACGGCCCGCCGGATGACGGCTATCCCGACACCCTCGGCCCCTTCCTGACAACATTGGCCGACGAACGCCCGGACCTCCGGATACATATCCTGCTCTGGGACTACTCGATGCTCTACGCGCTCGAGCGCGAGCCGATACCCTCGATCCAGCTCGACTGGATGACGCCGGCCAACATCAAGGTCTGCCTCGACGACGTGCTGCCGGTCGGCGCCTCGCATCACCAGAAGATCGTCACCATCGACGATTGCATCGCCTATTCCGGCGGTATCGACCTGACGATCCGCCGCTGGGACTCCCCCGATCACCGCATCGACAATCCGGACCGGCGCGACCCGCTTGGCGAGATCTACCGCCCGTTCCACGACATCCAGATGGCGGTGGATTGCGACGCGGCGGCGGCGCTGGCGCGGATGGTGCGCCGGCGCTGGCTCCGCGCCGCCTGCGACAGGCCGCCGAAACTGTCTCCCGGCGAGGATTGCTGGCCGGTCGGGCTCGATCCCGACTTCGAGGACGTCGATATCGCCATCGCCCGCACATTTCCGCCGATGGAGGGTCGCCCGGGAATCCACGAAGTCGAGCAGCTGTTCTGTGACAGCATCATCCGGGCCGAGCACTGCATCTATATCGAGAACCAGTTCCTGACCGCCGACAGCATCGCCAACAGCCTGATCGAGTGTCTTGCGGAAAAGCCCGATCTCGAGGTGCTGATCATCGCCCCGAATGTCCACCAGAGCTGGCTCGAGGAACGCTCGATGAATGTCGGGCGGATCCGTTTCATGCGGAAACTCTCGGACAACGGCCTCGATGACCGGGTACGGCTGGTCTATCCCGCGATCCCGGACGACCCGACCGGCGAGGGCGTGATGGTGCACGCCAAGCTGATGATCGTCGATGACCGGCTGATCCGGGTCGGCTCCGCCAACATCAACAACCGCTCGATGCGGACCGATACCGAATGCGATCTCGCCATCGAGGCCCAATCAGGGGCCGACCGGAAACAGATCGCAGAGATCCGTCATCGCCTGCTTGCCGAGCATCTCGGGTGCGACGCCACGGATATCAAGGCCGCCGTAGAGGAACATGGCCTGATCGCGGCCATCGACCGGTTCCAGGATGGCGAGAAATCGCTGAAGCCGGTCGAGATCGGGACAATGCCCGATGAACAGGTCGCCGATGCAGTCCGTTCCATCGCGGATCCGGAAACTCCGATCGCGACGCCGGATTTCGTTGGCGACATGTTCTCTGCCCGGGCCACCACCCGCAGCCGGCGGCGCCTGCTCAAACCGCTGCTGCTGGTGCTCGCGATCGCTGTGCTGGTCGCCGTCTGGCGATTGACACCGCTGGCCCAGATGACCAGCCCGTCGGACCTCGCGGCGCAGCTCGAACATTTTTCCGACACCGCCTGGCTGCCGGTGATCATCCCGGCGGCCTACATCATCGGCGGATTCGTGATGTTCCCGGTCACCGTTATGATTGCCGTCACCGGGCTGCTGCTCGACCCGCTGTCGGCCTGCCTCTACGCACTCACCGGCGCGATGATGAGCGCGGCGGCCACCTTCGGCATCGGCCAGTTCGCCGGCCGCGACATCATGCGCAACCTGCTCGGCATCACCATCAACCGGCTGAGCCGCCGCCTGGCGCAGCGCGGAATCCTGAGCGTGGCGGCCCTGCGCATGCTGCCCGTGGCGCCCTTCACCCTGATCAATCTCGTTGCCGGCGCGAGCCATATCCGCTTCACCGACTACATGGCCGGCACGCTGCTCGGCATGGGGCCGGGAATCGTGCTGATGACCCTGCTCGGCCACCAGATCGGCGCCATGCTGAGCGACCCGACGCCAGTCGAGATGGCGCTGTTCGCGGCGGCCCTGCTCGGCTGGCTCGCGCTGTCCTTCCTGCTGCAGATGCTGGCGGAGAAGCTGCGCAATGCCTGACGGGGAGAGGCCGAAGACCACGCTTCGGCTGCTGACCTGGAACCTGCACGGCTTCGTCGGCAGCGACGGCGTGCACGATCCTGAACGGATCTGCCGCATCGTTCGCGAGATCGCGCCCGACATCGCCGCCTTCCAGGAGGTCGATATCCGGGGAGTGGACGCGGATGCCGCCCTCACCGAAAGCACCTTGCGGGACAGTGTCGGCCCCTATGGCGCCAACGCCTGGTCGATCGCCGAACCGGGCAGGCGCTATGGCCTGATGCTGGCCAGCCGCCTGCCGCTGGCCCCGGCGGACATCCACGATTTGTCGGTCGAACGGCGTGAACCGCGCCGTGCCATCGAAACCCGGATCGACAGTCCCGATCTGCCCGTGCTCCGGATCATCGCCACCCATCTCGGTCTCGCCTTCCGGGAGCGCCGCGAACAGCATGCGCGCCTGCACCGGATCATCGGCCGCGATGACGACGTGCCCGTGGCGGTGATGGGGGATTTCAACAACTGGATCTTCGAACGCCGGATCGGCGGTCTCGCCGGCATCATGCCGGAACGGACGCGGGAACGTACCTGGCCGGCGCGGCTGCCCTTCCTGCCGCTCGACCGTGTCTGGCTGCGCCCGGCCGGGCTGCTGCATCGCTCGCGGCGGTACGGGAAGTACCGGGCGGCGTCCGACCACCTGCCGCTGGTCGCCGAGATCGGCCTGCCGCCCGCCGCCCCTCTCCGCCCCGGAACGGTCCGGGACGGATTGAAGGCGGCGGACCAGGTCACCGGATGATGATTTCCGGCCCCATCAGGCTTTCCGGCAGCCAGGTGGAGAGGATCGGCACATAGGTCACGACGATCAGGAAGACGAACATGATCGAGACCCAGGGAAGCGCCGCCTTCACCACGTTCATCACCGACATGCCGGCGACCCCGGCGGTGACGAACAGGTTGAGCCCGACCGGCGGCGTGATCATGCCGATCTCCATGTTCACCACCATGATGATGCCGAGATGGATCGGATCGATGCCGAGCTGAATGGCGATCGGGAACACCAGCGGGGCGACGATCACGATCAGGCCCGACGGTTCCATGAACTGACCGCCGATCAGCAGCAGCAGGTTGACCACGATGAGGAACATCACCGGGCCGAACCCGGCAGCCAGCATCACTTCGGTGATCGCCTGGGGAATCCGTTCCTCGGTCAGCACGTGCTTCAGGATCAGCGCATTGGCAATGATGAACAGCAGCATGATGGTCATCTTGCCGGCTTCCAGCAGCGCTTTCTTGGTATCTGGATGCCAGATCACCGTCAGCAACGCCGCCGGACGCGCCAGCAGGCTGTAGCGGTCCTCGCCCTCGCCCTTCAGCGGTCCCATGTCTCGGTAGACGAAGTTGGCGATGATGAAGGCGTAGATCGCCGCCACCGCGGCGGCTTCGGTCGGGGTGAAGACCCCGCCGTAGATACCGCCGAGAATGATGACGATCAGGAACAGACCCCAGCCGGCCTTCGAGGCCGTCCGCATGCGCTCGCCCCAGGAGGCCCGAGGTTCCGACGGCAGGCCGCGGAACCTGGCGTAGATGTAGATCGCGACCATCAGCATGAGACCGGCGATCAGGCCGGGGATCACACCGGCGAGGAACATGCGCCCGACCGAGACGTCGACGGAGGCCGCATAGACCACCATGACGATGGAGGGCGGGATCAGGATGCCGAGCGTACCCGCGTTGCAGATCACGCCGGCGGCGAATTCCTTCTTGTAGCCGACCTTGACCATGCCACCGATGACGATGGAGCCGATGGCGACCACCGTGGCCGGAGAGGATCCGGACAAGGCGGCGAACAGCATGCAGGCGAAGACGCCGGCGATGGCGAGGCCACCCGGGAAATGCCCGACGCTGGCCACCGCGAAGCGGATGATGCGGTCGGCCACGCCGCCGGTGGACATGAAGGTCGAGGCAAGGATGAAGAACGGGATGGCGAGCAGCGTGTAATGCCCGGCAAACGCGTTGAACATCATCTGCGCGATCGAGGCGAGCGACGCGTCGGAATACATCAGCAGGAAGATCAGCGACGAAAGACCGAGGCTGATCGCGATCGGAACGCCGATCAGCAGCAGGCCGATGACGAGTCCGAAAAGAATCACGACTTCCATGGTCAGTTACCCCGGTCCCTGGCGATGGCGTCGAGTTGCTCCTCGACCTCATGGCTGGCGATGACAAGTTCCTGCTGGCCGGTCAGAACCCTGTAACCGGCCTGGATGAACCGGTAGGTCAGCAGGGAGACACCCAGCGGCAGCGCGAAATAGGGAATGAAGCGGGGGATCTTCTCGTAGGCCTCGCCCGCGTTCAGCAGCGGTTCGATGAAGCGCAGGAAGTCGGGCATCGGGATGTCGTTGACCTCGTACCAGACCTGCTTGCCGACGAAGGGCAGCCAGTATTGCCAGGAACCGATCAGCAGCAGGATGCAGAAGGCGAGACAGCAGGCGACGGCAACCAGGCAGACCAGCTTGCGCGGCCCCGCCGGCAGCGCCGCCAGCAACACGTCGACCCCGAGGTGGGCGTTCTTCTTGACGCAGTAGGAGGCGCCGAGCAGCACCAGCCAGGCGAACAGGAACACCGTGGTCTCGAGCGCCCACAGGATATTCGAATTGAAGACATATCGGGCGATGACGTTGGCGAACGTGATCAGCGTCATCAGGCCGAGCAGGAGCGCAATCAGGCTCTCCTCGATCCCGTCGACGAT
>JAVKCR010000251.1:0-9268 GCA_040222645.1 Rhodospirillales bacterium | reverse complement strand
GATCATGGAAAACATCACCATGTTCCGCGGCGAGGAATATGAGGAAGCCGCCACGGCGACGGCCGAATTGCTCGGCCTTGACGAAGTGGTCTCGCAATTGCCGATGGGTTACGAGACGCGCGTCGGCGACGGCGCTTCCGACGCCTTGCCGCGCGGCATCAAGCAGCGTATCGCGTTCGCGCGTGCGCTCGTCGACCAGCCGCGCATCGTTCTGTTCGACGAGGCAAACACCGCCATCGACGGCGCCGGTGACAATATCCTGCGCGAGATGCTGGAGAAGCTGAAAGGCCACGCCACGATGGTGCTGGTGACGCACCGCCCGTCGATGCTCAAACTGTGCGACCAGGTGTTCGATCTGAAGGGCGGCCACCTGACCCGACGCGATATCTCGAATGACCCGATGTTCCAGCCGCCCCCGCAGCCGCAATTGCCGGGCGAGGGACAGGCGCCGCCGGGCGGGTCTCCGGGCGGACCGCCTCAGGGTGGAGGGCCGTCGAATGTCTGAAGCTACCGCAAACACCCTGGCGCATTTCGGCGAAGGCGAGAGCAATGCGGTCGGCGAGGCAGCGGCGCTGGGCCGCAGCCAGAGGCTCAGCTTCTACACCGGCAAGCTGGCCGAGGCCGCCCGGGCGACGGATTTCGGCGCCTGCCTCATTCCGCTGCTGACCGCGTTGAAATGGCGGGGCGATCCCCGTCACGTCGCCGAAGCCCTGCCGCATTTCGTCGACACGCTCGACCTGACCGGTTTCCGCAACGTGATGGCGAACCTGAACTTCACCAGCCGCCCCGGCGAACTGAAGCTGCGCGAGATCGACAGCCGGCTGCTGCCCTGCCTCTACGTGCCGAAGAACCACGCCGCGATGGTGGTGCTGAAAGTCGACGCCAAGACGGTCACGGCATTCGATGGCTCGACGGGCAAGATCGAGACCCTGCCGACCAAGAATCTCGACGGCACGGCCTTCTTTTTCAAACCGGTGGATGATGCGGATTACGCCGCCTCGCAGGCGCGGGTCGGCTGGTTCCGTTCCGCGACCGAGCGGTTCCGGGCGATTTTCTACCAGACCCTCGGTGTTACGCTGATCCTCAACATCATCTCGCTGTCCTCGCCGCTGTTCACCATGCAGGTCTATGACAAGGTGATCGCTTCGAAGTCGGTGCCGACGCTGGTCGGCCTGATGATCGGCATGATGATGGCGCTCAGCTTCGACATCGTCCTGCGCTGGATACGTTCGAAGTTCCTCGCCCATGTCGGGGCGCGGCTCGATATGATCGTCGGCAACGCGGTGTTCCAGCGTATCCTGTTCCTGCCGCCGGCCTTTACCGAGCGCGCGACGATCGGCGCCCAGGTGGCGCGCATCAAGGACTTCGAATCGATCCGGGAGTTCTTCACCGGGCCGCTCGCGCTGGTGTTCTTCGAACTGCCGTTCTCGATCTTCTTCATCATCGTCATCGCCCTGCTGGCCGGGCCGCTGGCCTTCGTGCCGATGGTGATGATCTTCCTGTTCATCGTGCTGGCGATGATCGTCAATCCCTTCGTGCGCAATTCGGTGGCGCGGTCATCGCGCGCCGGGTCGCAGCGCCAGGAATTCGTGGTCGAGGCGCTGAGCAAGATGCGGGCGCTGAAATATACCGGTTCCGACCGCACCTGGCTCGACCGCTACCGGGAATTGTCCGCCAAGTCGGCGATGGCGAATTTCCAGACCGCGCAGGTTTCTGCGATCGTCCAGACGGTCTCCCAGATGATGGTGATTGCCGCCGGCGCGATTACCATCGCGTTCGGTGTCTTCCGGGTACTGTCCGGCGACATGACGATCGGTGCGCTGGTCGCCACGATGATCCTGGTCTGGCGGGTGCTGTCACCCCTGCAGACCGGTTTCGTTGCGATGACGCGGCTGGAATCCGTCATCTCCTCGGTCAAGCAGATCGACAACCTGATGAACATCAGGCCGGAACGGAATCCGCGAGAACAGGTCGCTCCCCTGAAGAAGCTCAAGGGCCATGTGACCTTTGCCCGCGTCAGCCTGCGCTACACCAACGATGCCGACCCGGCGCTGGTCGGGGTCAGTTTCGAGGCGGAGCCGGGCGAGGTCGTGGCGGTTATCGGCCGCAACGGTTCCGGCAAGTCGACGCTGGTCAAGCTGGTCGCCGGCCTCTACACGCCGCAGGCGGGATCGATCCGCATCGACGGCATCGACATCCGGCAGATGGACCCGATCGAGCTCCGTCACGCCATCGGTTACGTGCCGCAGAGCTGCGACCTGTTCTTCGGGTCGGTCGAACAGAACCTGCGCCTGGTGCATGCAACGGCGACCGACGAGGAACTGGTGCAGGCAACCAAGATGGCGTTGTGCTACGACGACATCATGGCGTTGCCGCGCGGGTTCCAGACGCGGATCGGCGATTCCGCCTCGGCACAGCTGCCGTCGAGCTTCACGCAACGGCTCTCGCTGGCGCGGGCCTATCTGAAGCCGGCGCAGATCATGCTGTTCGACGAACCGGTGAATACACTTGACGGGGATGGGGACCGCGCCTTTATCCAGGCGATCGAGAACCTTAGGGGCAAGGCAACGATCTTTATCGTGACCCACCGGCCAAGCCATCTGAAGATGGCGGACAAGATACTTGTTCTGGATACCGGTTACCTCAGGCTGGCTGGTCCCGCCGATGAGGTCCGGCCACAGATTCCGAAGGACCTGTTATGAGCAATTCTCTCGTACAACATTCCGGTGGCGCAGTCGCGCCGGGCGGCGGACACCAGGTGCCGGCGCAGATCAAGCAGGGCAGCCGTGTCGCGCGCCATCTCGCGCAATCCGTCGTGCTCGAGGAAGCTGGCGTTTCCAACCTCTTGCGTTTTGCCATGTTCCTGATCTTCGCGGCGGTCGCGGCCTTCATCGGCTGGGCCTATTTCACCGAGATCGACGAGGTCGCGGTCACGTTCGGCGAGGTCACGCCTACCGGCCACGTGAAGCTGGTGCAGCATCTCGAAGGCGGCATCGTCGGTGATATCCTCGTCAAGGAAGGCGATCTCGTCCGCCGCGGTGATGTGCTGATCAAACTTGACCCGGCCCAGACGGCCGCGGAACTGGAACAGATGCGCAAGCGCCGGGCCGGACTGGCGGTGCAGACCGAGCGGCTTCGCGCCCTGGCCTTCAATCGCGAGTTCGACCCGAATGCCGTCGATGGCCGGTTCCAGAGCCTGATCTCCGACCAGATCGACATCCTGAAGCAACAGCGGGAATCTCTGAAATCCCGCATTGATGTCGTGCTGAAGCAGATTTCGACGCGGGAAGCGGAAATCGACACCTTCGAGCGGCAGAAATTGTCCCTGGCCCGGCAGATTTCCAGCGTGAAGGAAGAATTGGACCTGCGCCAGAAGCTGTTCGACCAGGGCCTGATGTCCCGCATCCTGCTGCTCGATACCAAGCGCGAGATGGACCGTCTGCAAGGCGAACTCGCCCGTCTCGGCGGCCAGATCAACCAGAGCGTGGAGCAGTTGGGTGAATCCCGCAACCGGCTGCTCGAGATCGAGGAAGCCGCCCGCGACCAGGCGCTGCAGGAAATGGGCACGGTGGCCAGCGAGCTCTCCCAGGTCGATGAGGCCGTTCGCCGTCTCGAGGAACGTTTCGGACGCCTGGAAATCCGCGCTCCCGTTGACGGCTACGTGCAGGATCTGCAAACCCGCACCGAAGGCGGTGTCATTGCACCCGGTGGCGTGATCTGCGAGATCGTGCCGACCGACGCCACCCTGATCGTCGAGGCGCGCATCACCGTCCGCGATGTCGGTCATGTGAAGCAGGGTCAGGAAGTCACGGTGAAGGTCACGACCTATGACTATTCCCGCTATGGCGGCATCCAGGGCAAGCTGGTGCAGATTTCCGAAACGACGTTCCTCGATGAGCAGAACGAGCCCTACTACAAGGGGGTCATCGAACTGGAGTCGAAGTATGTCGGAAAGCCGGAAGCCGGCAACGAGGTGAGGCCGGGCATGACCGTGCAGGCGGATATCGCCACCGGCTCGAAGTCGCTGTTCGCCTACCTGCTGAAGCCGGTCTACTCGTCGGTGAACGCCTCCTTCAAGGAGCGTTAAGGTCAGGACTTCCGGTCGAGCAGGGTCCGCGCCATCCCGATGACGCGGACCGTCTCCGACCACAGGCCGAGATTGCCGATCCCGTCGACCGGCATCCAGCAGGCTTCCGTCACGTCGTCGCCGGCGACAGGAACGCCGGCGGTCCAGACGGCAAGCAGATCGACCAGCGTGTAATGGTGACGGATGCCGGCCCGATTCGGGTCGTCCGACGGCCGGATCAGGTCAACGACATCGACGAGGCCCTGCACATTGATTTCCATCCCTGTTTCTTCCCGGATTTCCCGGACAGCGGCTTCGGCGACGGTTTCGCCGAGTTCCTGGGCGCCGCCGGGTATGCTCCATTCCCCGGCGCGTGGCGGTTTGCCGCGTCTTACCAGCAATACGTCCGCGCCCTTGAAGACGATCACGCCCACTCCGACGATCGGGCGTTCGGGAAACTCACGCGACATGCAGGGTCTCCCCGGCCGGGCGGGTGCAAATGTTTTCACCAAGGACCATTTGTTTCCATGCTCCGGTTTGCGATACTGATTTCAAGCTAGTCATCCCACTATTTCGGGTTCGGTCCTTCACATGTCGTCGAACATCAACCGCAAGCTCTATTTCGCAGGTAACGTGATCTTTCGCGAGGGAGAAAGCGGCACTCGGGCCTACCTGATCAAGGAAGGCAAGGTCGAGATCCGCAAGCAGCTCGGCAACCGCGAGATCCTGCTCGGCACCATCCAGAAGGGCTCGATCTTCGGCGAGATGGCGCTCATCGATGACCAGCCTCGGCTGGCCTCGGCCGTTGCGGTGGAGGATACCACCGTGATCATCATCTCGCGCGAGACCCTGCAGTCGAAGGTGGCGCAGTCCGACCCCTTCGTCCGCGGCCTGCTCAACATCTTCGTGAGCATCATCCGCACCATGACCAAGCGTATCGGCGCGCTCGAGCGCCAGATCAGCGGCGCGGAGTAACGACACCCGGCGCCGTCCCGATCCGGGTACGCCCGGTTCCAAGTGCTGCCTCGACGCCCAGCGCCATTTCCAGAACCTCCCGGTCGCCGCCACCCCTGTGAAGCAGCTGCAGCCCGACGGGCATGCCGGCGGCATCCAGTCCCACGGGCAGGGTGACGCCGCACAGACCGAGATAGTTCCCGATCGCCGTATTGCGCAGGGATTTCAGGTTCTGCGGGGCGTAGGTTTCCGGTTCCGCGACGCTGTCGACCGCCGGGGGCGTGATCGGTACCGTGGGGCAAGCCACGAGATCCACCTCGGCAAAGCGTTCGTTAGCCGCCGCGCAGGCGGCCGCAAGGGCCTTCAGGCTGTTCTCGTAGTGAGCGGTTTTCGTGGTGTCTGTGCCGACCATGCGCCGCTTTACCGGCCAGTCCATGCTGTCGAGCCAGTCCGGCAGGCTGGCATCGATGGCGCGGCGAAGTTCCATGGCCGGGATGCCGCTGTTGCAGAGCAGGTCGAAGGCGGTCCCGGCCTCGGCGAATTCGATATCGACCAGGGTCGCACCGGCCGCTTCGAGTTCCGCCAGCGCCGCATCCACCGCCTCGGCGATTCCGGGCGAACATTCGTCGAAGGCGAGCCGTGCAATGCGGCCGATCCGCAACCCGGATAGCGGGCGCGCCGCGACAGGGTCCGTGCCTTCGATCGCCGCGAAGGCGAAGGCGGCGTCGGCGATTGTGCGGGTCAAGATGCCGACCGTATCGAGGCTATGCGAAAGCGGTACGACGCCGGTCGTCGGCCAGCGGCCGATGGTGGTCTTGAGGCCGACATTGCCGGTCATGGCAGCCGGAATGCGGACAGATCCGCCGGTATCGGTGCCGAGCGCCAGCAGTGCCGAGCCCTCCGCGAGGCTCACCCCTGCGCCGGCGCTCGATCCGCCGGAGACCCGCCATGTCTTTGGGTCCCACGGATTGCGAACGCTGCCCCAGTGACCGTTGACGCCGAGACCGCCGAAGGCGAACTCGACGGTGTGGGTCTTGCCGGTGAAGATTGCGCCCTGCGCCCGCAACAGCCCGACCAGCCAGCCCTCCGTCTCGAAGGCGGCGGGCAGCGCAGCGGGTGTCCCTGCATAGGTGGCGGTTCCGGCGACGCCGTAGAGGTCCTTCACCGAAACGGGGATGCCGCAAAGCGGTCCGGCCGCCCCCGCCATCAGCGACGCCACAGCGCCGTCCGCCATGGCGCGGGCGATGTCCGCGCGCCATTCGCGGTAGGGGCCGGTGCCGAGTTCAGGCTGCGCTTCGCGTCGCGCGATGGCTTCTTCCGCCAGGCTCCGGGCCAGTGCCGGCTCGGACGTCAGCCGGGAAGCGATCTCGGCAAGGGAAAGGTCGAAGAGGTCGTCGGTCATGGCTTTCGGTACTCCTTGCCGCGACGATAGGAGGGGATCGGTTGGAAACCAAGCCTTCGGATCGACCCCTGCGCTGGATTTTGCCGCCAACTGCAACGGCGACGTTTTGTTGTCACCCAAGGTGCGTTAGAATCGCTCCGAGGTGGGCAGTCCAGACTGACAGCGGGTATTCCTGACAATGAGCGACAAGATGGAAGGCGGCGCTTCGTCCGGGTCGCGCGGACCCGGTATCGGCGCGCGCCTGCGTGCCTATTTCCTGGCCGGCATCCTCGTCACGGCGCCGATCGGCATCACCGTCATGCTGGCCTGGTGGTTCATCGGCTGGGTCGACGACCGGGTGATGCCGCTGATACCGGCAACCTACAACCCGGAACATTACCTCCCCGAACAGCTTCAGGGCTTCGGCATTCCCGGGCTCGGACTGCTGGTGGTCGTCATCGTGCTGACGCTTATCGGCATGCTGACGGCAGGCATAACCGGGCGCTTCCTTGTCAGGATGAGCGAGCGCGTGCTCGCCCGCATGCCGGTGGTCAGCAAGCTCTACAGCGCGCTGAAGCAGATCTTCGAGACGGTGATGGCGCAGAAGTCGGATGCCTTCCGCCAGGCCGTTCTCATCGAGTATCCGCGCCGCGGCATCTGGGCCATCGGCTTCCTGACCGGCACCACGGAAGGCGAGGTGCAGAATCTGACCAAGGAGCGGGTGGTGAACGTCTTCCTGCCGACCACACCGAACCCGACATCCGGCTTCCTCTTGTTCCTGCCGAAGGAGGATGTCATCCCGCTCAACATGAAGGTCGAGGATGCGATCAAGATGGTCGTCTCCGGCGGCATCGTCACGCCGCCGGACAAGCGACCGGAATCAGAGCAGGCACAGCCACGGGTTTCCGCCAAGACCTTCGAGCGGCTCGACATGCTCCGGGAAAAGGAAATCACCGGAAAGCTCGACCAGGGCTGACGGCGTCAGCCGCAGATTTCCTCGGCGAGATCCACCGCTGCATAGGTGAGAATCCCGTCGGCGCCGGCGCGTTTCAGCGCGATCAGGCTCTCCCGCATGGCGCGGTCGCCGTCGAGCCAGCCGTTCTGGGCGGCGGCCTTCACCATCGCGTACTCGCCGCTGACATGGTAGGCGAAGGTTGGCGCGGCGAACCGTTCCTTCACCCGGCGCACGATGTCGAGATAGGGCAGGCCGGGTTTGACCATGATCATGTCCGCGCCTTCCGCGAGATCGAGGGCGACCTCGCGCAGCGCCTCGTCGGTATTGGCAGGATCCATCTGGTAGGTCTTCTTGTCGCCCTTGAGCGCGCCGGAAGACCCGATGGCGTCGCGGAACGGGCCGTAGAAGGCCGACGCGTATTTCGCCGCGTAGGACATGATCGCGACATCCTGGTGGCCGCTCTCATCCAGCGCCCGGCGGATGGCGCCGACGCGGCCGTCCATCATGTCCGACGGGCCGATGATGTCGCAGCCGGCAGCTGCTTGTGCCACGGCCTGGCGGCAGAGAACCTCCACCGTCTCGTCGTTCACGATGAGCCCGTCGCGGACGATGCCGTCATGACCGTCGCTGTTGAAGGGGTCCAGCGCCACGTCGCAGAGGATGCCGATCTCTGGTACCGCGTTCTTCACCGCGCGGACGGCGCGGCAGACCAGGTTGTCCGGGTTCGCGGCTTCCGCCCCGTCCGGGGTCTTGAGATGGTCCGGCGTGACCGGGAAGATCGCCATGCAGGGGATGCCGAGCGAGGCGGCATGACGTGCGGCGGCAACCAGGTGGCTGATACCGAGCCGCTCGACACCGGGCATCGAGGCTACCGGCTCGCGTCCGTCCGGGTCGTCGAGCGCGAAGACCGGCCAGATGAAGTCGGAGGGCGACAGAACATTCTCGGCCACCATGCGTCGAAGCCAGTCCGTCCGCCGGTTGCGTCGCATCCTGATGGCTGGAAATCCTCCGGCCGGGTATCCGTCCCGTTCGCTCAAGGCGTGCTGCTCCCCGTTCGTTCCGATGAATTGAAGCCGGCCAAGACTATGTGCCGGCGGGGCCTGCGGCAAGCCAAGGCGGCAGATTGACCCTGCGGCCCCGACCGCGCATAGTCCGGCGACAAGCCGCCCTACCGACCAACGGATTTCCGGATGGATTTCAGCCTTACAGAAGAGCAGCAGGCCTTCCAGGATGCGGCCCGCAGCTTTGCCGAAGGCGAGATGGCCCCGCATGCGGCGGAATGGGACGAGAACTCGATCTTCCCGGAAGAAGCCCTGCGCGCCGCCGCGGCCCTCGGCTTCGCCGGCATCTATGTGCGCGAGGATGTGGGCGGCTCGGCGCTCGGCAGGCTGGATGCGGCGATCATCTTCGAGGAGCTGGCGGCGGCCTGCCCGTCGACGGCGGCCTATATCTCGATCCACAACATGGCGTCGTGGATGATCGACCGGTTCGGGTCGGACGAGCAGCGCCGGCGCTTCCTGCCGAAGCTCTGCAGCATGGCGCATTTCGCGAGCTATTGCCTGACCGAGCCGAACGCAGGCTCCGATGCCGCCTCGCTCGGCACCCGCGCCTTGCGCGACGGCGACCACTACGTGCTCAACGGCACGAAGGCTTTCATTTCAGGTGGCGGGCGCTCGGACATCTACGTCGTCATGGTGCGCACCGGCGAGGCCGGCCCCGGCGGCATCTCGGCGCTTGTCGTCGAAGCGGGGACGACCGGCCTGTCCTTTGGTGCGCAGGAGAAGAAGCTCGGCTGGCACAGCCAGCCGACAGCTGCCGTGATCTTCGAGGATTGCCGGGTACCTGTCGCCAACCGCCTCGGCGAGGAAGGCGACGGGTTCAGGATCGCCATGATGGGACTCGACGGCGGGCG
>JAVKCR010000250.1:0-2807 GCA_040222645.1 Rhodospirillales bacterium | reverse complement strand
GACGATCGCGGGGGCTTTTTCGTCGGGGGCCGGGCGAGTTGGGCTGCGTGTAGAATCTGAATCCGGGTATCGCCCAACAGGCATTGCAATATACTCGGTGCATGCGAACCGCGCTCCTGACCTGCCTTGTCATTCTTTCCGGCTGCGCAGCGCCGCTGCCTCCACCGGCTTTCCAGCCCGCGCCGCCGACGCCGTTGTCAGACCTTCGTTCGGTCGACTGGCCGGGCCCGAAGCCGACCCTTGAAGACCTCGAGACCTACGTTGAGAACTTCCGCAAACTGGCCTTCTCGACCGAGTGGAACGGGCGTCACCCATACATCAAGAAGTGGACGGGAACAGGGGTGTGCGCCCCGGAGAAGTACCGTGTCCCGATTGAAAACACTCTCCGGAAACTCCGGGTTGCGACGGGTCTGAATCTCCGTCTCTCGGATCTGTGTGATATCCGGGTTGAGGATTACCCGAGTATTCACGGGTGCCGGTTCAAGCCGACCGGTCTTGTCGGAGTTGGCTACGGCGTTGAGATCGGGGAGTGTCTGGAAGAAGAACTCTCCCAGCTGATGGGGCTGTACAACGACATTCCCTATCGCTGGACTTCGTGGAATGACGATCTGATGGGCACCGTCAACCGCCTGACATGGCACGACGCGGTGATGATCCGGGTGCTGTACCAGCAGGAGCTACACCAGGGCATGAGCGAGGCGGCGGCGATGAAGATCGTCCCCCGGCTGATGCGCAAGGTGATCGGGGAGGTGCAGTAGAGGCGGTGCGTCGCGGGAGGGGCGGTCAGCGCCGGGTGAGCCGGTCGGCGATCCTCTGGGCCAGCGTGAGGAGGAGGAAGGCGACGACGGCCCAGACCAGCATGTCGAACGGCCAGAGGCGGGTGCCGCCGAGCCAGCCCTGCACCAGGTTGCCGCCGGGCTGAAGGGCGGCGATCCCGAACAACCCGTCGCGCGGCCAGAGATCGAAGATCCAGAACCGCGAGACATAGAAGAGAACCGCACCGAGCAGCAGGGCCGCGACGGGCAGGGCGAGACGGCGGATCATGGCGCCAGCTCCAGGGTTGCCGGATCGACGCGCAGGACCGGGAGGTCGCCGGCCAGTTCGATCTCGCCCTCAAGCAGGACGTAGGCCCCGACATGGGCGAGCAGCGCGTCCGGCATCGGCCCGCCGTCGGGTCCGGCGACAAGGAAGAACGAGTGGCCCGCGACCGGCGCCGCCGAGACGAAGACCGGCGGCACGCCGCCGATGAGGCAGAGATTGGCGCAGGCGCGGTGCGCGATGCCGCGGCCGGGCCGCATGGCGCCGGCGAGGCATTTGCCGTCGCAGATCTCGCCGGCGATGCGCCAGCGGCCGAGCGGCTGGCGAATGTCTACCGGAGGTGCTGCGCCCTCCGCCGCGGCCAGCCCGTCCGCACCGCCCGCGACCTGCAGCATGTCGAGATCGCCGCGCCTGAGCAGCACGCCGGAGACGGTCGCCAGCCTGCCGTCGAGCGCGGTCGCCCGCTCGAGAACGCCGCGCTTGCCCTGGCCGGTCAGCATCAGGGTGCGGCCGGCGGCGATATGCTCGTTGCCGGCCGTCACCCTGATCAGCGGGTAGGGCTTGAGCTCGACCCTGCCGGTCACGGCCTGGCGGCCAAGATCGAAGCGGAAATCGCCATCGCCGGGATCGTCCTGCGCAGCACCGGTGACGAGACCGGCGCCGAGGAAGCCCGCCAGCAGCGAGAGGATGCAGACCATGAGGAAACAAGCGAGCCGCTTCGGGGCCGGCAGGTAGCCGATGAAGAAGGGGGACTCGCCGCGCTTCATGCCGCGCCCTCCGGCCCGGCTTCGAGCGGCTCCACCGGGGTGCCGGGCGGATTGGCGGCCGGGTCGACCAGCACCATGCCGCCCTCGAGACGGAGATTGTAGGTCGGCACCTTCTCGGTGAACGGGGCGGGGGAGCGCCCGTTGGTGACGTCGTACTGGAAACCGTGCCAGGGACAGGTCACCAGGCAATCGACGATGCGGCCCTCACCGAGCGGGCCGTTCTGGTGGGCGCAGGCGTTGGCGATCGCCGAGAGCCTGCCTTCATGCCGGAAGATGGCGACCCGGTCGCCGTTCGGCAGGCGGGTGATGCGGGCACTTCCTTCCGGTATATCGCCGGCCGGGCAGGCGGCGATCCAGTCTCCGGTCACGGCGCCCGCCGGATCGCCCGCCCTTCGTTCCCGGATCGCGGCGGCGGCGTGCAGGATGACGACCGCGGCCGCGCCGAGACCCACGATCCAGCCGAACGCCGGCGCCTGCTGGTCCTGCAGGACGCCGAAGCCGACATGGCCGATCACCGCCGCATAGGCCGGGTAGATCAGCATGTGCAGCGCCTTCCAGACCCGGGGAGTGAGGAACTTCATCCAGAAATCGTGGCTGGTGGCGGCGAGCACCATCAGCACCAGCAGCGCGAAGAGGCCCAGCGTCTCGAACGGGAAGCCGTTCAGCTGGCCGTAGGCGGTGTTCGAGAACAGCAGCGCCTCGTACCGGTCATGCGGGGAGAAGGCGTAGTACCAGCCGAGCACGAAGCCGGCATGGCTGAGCGCCACGAACAGCGTCATCACCCCGAAATGCCGGCGGTTGTAGAGCAGCGGCAGGAAGCGCCGGTCGAGCCGGGCCAGCGGGCCGATGCAGAGGATAACCGTCAGCATCAGGAAGGCGCAGGCACCGAAGGCCCGCATGTTGACGATGGCGCCGTTGACCGGCTTGCCGTGGTCGAGGAAACCCGGGGCTGCGTAGAGGAACAGCCAGAGGAAGCCGAACACGGCGCCCAGCATCACGGAA
>JAVKCR010000249.1:0-5405 GCA_040222645.1 Rhodospirillales bacterium | reverse complement strand
TGTATCGTCCGGACGTGCTGTAGCGGTCATGTGTACGGCCTCTGTATCCGGCTGATCTATGTTTGCCGGGGGTCCTGAAGGTATCCGCTGAACGGGAGCCAATCATCCCGGCGTGCTCATGGCGCATGACGAATAGGGGCGTTTCCCGTTGTTGCAGTTGTCGGACGATCACGACTTGGGCTCTTGCATTCGGTTGAGGTGTTGTCGTTGGCTGGGTTGTTGTTTTCCGTTGGTTGTCAGGCTGCGGCGAGGGCCGGCTGGTAGGGCTGCTGCCGGGCCATGACGGCCCATAGGATGCGTGCGAGCTTGTTGGCGATCGCGACGGTGGCGCGGCGCTTGCTGGGCGTGTGCCGCATCAGGTCGTCGGCCCATCGTTCGAGGGGCGTGCGCCGTCGCGAGGCGATGCGCAGGACCGAGGTGGCGCCCAGCACGAGGAGCTTGCGGAGATAGCGGTCTCCCATCTTGGAGATGCGCCTGAGGCGGGTGACGCCGCCGGTGGAGTCCTGTCTGGGGGTGAGCCCGGTCCAGGCGGCGAAGTGCCGCCCGTTCCGGAAGGCCGCCGGATCGGCGACCATGGCTGCGGCGGCGGAGGCGAGGATCGGCCCGACGCCGGGGATGGTGGCGAGCCTTCGGGCGACCTCGTTGCTGTGGGCGGCCCCGGCGATGGTGCGTTCCAGCTGTCGGACGCGGGCATCGCCGGCCCGGATCGCGGCGACCAGCTCGCGCAGCGCCTCGAGGGCGGGTTCCGGTATCCGGGAATCCGCTTCCACCACGAGCCGTTCGAGCACGGCACGGCCTTCCACCCCCTTCGCCGCGACCAGGCCGAACTCGCTGAGCAGGCCGCGCAGCGCGTTGATCTGGGCGGTGCGCTGGCGCACCAGCATCTCGCGCACCCGGTGCTGCACCAGCACCGCCTGGCTCGCCGCGCTCTTCACCGGCACGAAGCGCATCGACGGCCGCGACGCCGCCTCGCAGATCGCTTCCGCATCCACCGCGTCGTTCTTCCCCCGCTTCACATAGGCCTTCACGTAGCGCGGCGCGATGAGCCGGACCTCGTGGCCAAGCCGCATGATCTCGCGCGCCCAGTAATGCGCCGAACCGCAGGCCTCCATCGCCACCACGCCGCACGGCTGGGTGCCAAGATACTTCAGTACCTTGCCACGGCTCAGCTTGCGGCGGATCACGACCTCGCCGGCCGGCGAGACGCCATGAAGGTGAAAAACGGACTTCGCGATATCCATGCCAATCATGATAGTATCCATCTCGGATGGCTCCTTCCTTTGGTGACGTTCAAAGCGATCCCGTTATGGCACATCGATGCCCCGGGAGGAGCCGTCCACACCATCATCCCGGATGCCGCGCAGCGGCAGTCCGGGACCTCGGGCGGATGAGATATAGACAAGTGTTGGCGATCAGCGATCCGGGTCAGTCAAAGGGCAGTTGGCCGGCGAGATCGTTCCAGTCCGGATTCTGTCCTTCGATCAGCTTGATCTTCCAATCCCGGCGCCATTTTTTCAGGACTTTCTCCCGATGGATGGCTTCGGCAATCCGGTCATGCTTCTCGGCATAGACGAGGCGTGTGAGGCGGTAGGTTCTTGCGAAGGCGGACCCGGTCCCATCCCGGTGCATTGTCAGGCGAAGCTGGAGATTGCCGGTGACGCCGGTATAGAGCGTGCCATATGGCCGGTTCGTGAGGATATAGACGTAGCCGTGGCGTTGCATGAATTAGTTAATGGAGGCCTCAGGCGAGGTTCCGCCGGTTTGCGTGAGGGATATGGCTTCAAATTTAGAATTCCGTCATCCCGGATGGCGCGCAAGCGTCAGTCCGGGACCTCCAGAGTCCGCGTCAGATGCCCGGGGTCCCGGGTTCCGCCTGCGGCGGCCCCGGGATGACGGGTTGAGAGGTGGTGGCTCGCCCCTGAATTCCGTCATCCCGGATGACGCGCAAGCGTCAGTCCGGGACCTCCTGAGCCTGCGTCAGATGCCCAAGGTCCCGGGTTCCGCCTGACGGCGGCCCCGGGATGACGATGTTGTATTGTCGTCGTCTTACCCTGCCGCCGGTTGCCTGACGCCGCGTATCGGGCGATGATCCGTGCCGCACTACAATCCGGAGCGACGCCCGTTGACCGACGCCACCCCGCTGATCGAACTCGATGGCCTCTGCCGCGCCTTTTCAGGCGTGCCGGCGCTGGTCGATATCGACCTCAAGGTGATGCAGGGCGAATCGCTGGTGATCATCGGCGAGAGCGGCTCGGGCAAGACGCTGCTGCTGAAGATTGTGCTCGGGCTGGTGCCGCAGGATTCGGGGCGCGTGCTGATCGACGGCAATGACACGGACAGGATGTCCGGCGCCGAGCGCGACGCCGCCAACCGCCGCTTCGGCATGCTGTTCCAGCGCTCGGCCCTGTTCGACTCGCTGCCGGTCTGGCGCAACATCTGCTTCCGTCCGCTGCAGGAAGGCCGCCTCACCGTGAAGCAGGCGAAGGAGGTGGCGGTGGCCAAGCTCGCCGCCGTCGGCCTGACGCCGGAGACGGCGGAGCTGATGCCGGCCGAGCTTTCCGGCGGCATGCAGAAGCGCGTCGGCCTCGCCCGCGCGGTCGCCGACGACCCGGAAATCCTCTTCCTCGACGAGCCGACCGCCGGCCTCGACCCGATCATGTCGAACGTCATCAACGAGATGATCCGCCGCATCGTCAGCGATCTCGGCGCCACCGTGATCTCCATCGACAGCGACATGGCCGGCGCGCGCCGCATCGGCGACCGCATAATCATGCTGCAGGCGGGCCGGAAAATCTGGGACGGCCCGACCGCCGACCTCGACCATTCGGGCAATTCCGACCTCGCCGACTTCGTCGGCCTCAAGGCCCTGCCGACGCTGGCGGAGCGACGGGCGGGCGCGGTGGCTTGATCGCGACAATTACCGTAGAAAACATAAATTGATATCAGGTACATTCTTTTCCGCGAATAAGTGGGCGGAGGAGTAGGATCACATGGGTACCAGTGCTTTGCGTATGCTGAATTGTACGATGCTGGTGTCTGTTCTCATGGTCTCCGCTGCCCGGGCAAGCATTCTTCCGGACTGGTACGAGCATTGCCTTGAAGAATCGTCCGACCCTGACAGGGCGATCAAGGCTTGCACCGAACTGCTGGACAGCGACTGGACTGGTCTTTTCGACAGCGTTCGGTCCACGGCGCTTCACAATCGTGGGGTCGCACTGTTGCGGCAGGGGAAGATGGACCGGGCCATTGCCGATTTCAGCGGGGCCTTGAAGATCGACCCGGAAATGGCGCTGGCCTACTTCAATCGCGGACTGATTTTCAGCGAGAGTGGCGATGCCGACTTGGCGATCGCCGATTTCGGCAAGGCTATCCAATTGAAGCTGGAGTTTCCGACCGCGTACATCAGCCGGGCAGAACTGCAATTTCGCAAAGGGAATCTGGACGAGGCATATTCCGACTATGCGCTTCTGGTGGAACGATTTCCCGACTTCGCCAACCCGGAAACACATCTCCTTTTGTCGTCGCCGTTCATGGGCGGCAACGACAGAAAATATGCTGATTTCAGGCAAGCAACGGGATTGAAGAATGAACTCGTCGAGAAACTTTTCAAGCGAGGCAACAATCATGCGAATGACGGTTTGTTCGACAAGGCAATAGTTGATTACTCGGCAGTCATCGAGTTGGACCGAAAGCATAAGGCTGCGTTCCGAAATCGCGGATTTTCCTGGATGGACATAGGCGAGATGGATCGGGCCATAGAGGATTTCGACAAGGTCATTCTTATCGATCCGAAAGACGATGATGCGTTTGTGAACCGTGGAATCGCCTGGTCTCAGAAAGGAGATATAAAAAAGGCGATGGCAAACTACGATGAAGCAATCCGGAAGTATCGATACAATTATCGAGCCTTCCTCAACCGGGGGAAGACGTGGGCGGATATGGGTGATCTCGACAAAGCCTTCAAGGACTACGAAGCCGCACTCAAGCTGGAACCGGACTATGCGGTAGCGCACAACAATCTGGCCTGGAAGATGGCCAGCGTTCGGGACCCCAAATACAGGGACGAAATGAAAGCGGTCGAGCACGCTGAGAAGGCAGTGCATTTCAAGGGGAATGCCCATCATCGCGACACGCTCGCTGCAGCTTACGCAGCCGTTGGACGCTTTGACGATGCCATCCGGGAAGGAACACGGGCTCTCGCCGAACTGAAGCCGAGATACAAGCCAGCCGCCGCCGCCCGCCTCGAACTCTACAAGCAGGGCAAGGCGATCTACTGCCCCGGCGGGCCGGAATGCGATTGAGGTATCTCGCTTCCTAGACCCGGTGCCCCCTACACCCTTCGCAGATCCAGTGTCATCGGGAATTCCGGGTTGGGCGGGGTGTCGACGGGGTCCATGCGGCCGATGGAATGGCCGATGTCGAAGAAGCGCGCCAGCCGGCGGCTTTCCGCCTCGTAGGAATTCACCGGCGCGGTCTCGTAATTGCGCCCGCCCGGATGCGCCACATGGTAGGTGCAGCCGCCGATGGCGCGGCCCGACCAGCTGTCATAGATGTCGAAGGTGAGCGGGGCATGGACGCCGATGGTCGGGTGCAGCGCCCGCGACGGCTGCCAGGCCCGGAAGCGCACGCCGCCGACGCCCTCGCCGGCGATGCCGGTGGGATGCATCGGCACCGTGTGGCCGTTGCAGACGACCCGGTAGCGCTCGCCGGTCAGACCGGTCGCCTTCACCTGCAATCGCTCGACCGATGAATCGACATAGCGCGCGGTGCCGCCGATGGCGCCGTCCTCGCCCAGCACGTGCCAGGGTTCCAGCGCCTGGCGGAGTTCGAGCTTCACGCCCTCGCGCTCGATCTCGCCATAGAGCGGGAAGCGGAATTCCCAGTGCGGGGCGAACCAGTCGTCCTGCATCGGGTAGCCGGCGTCGCGCATGTCGGCGAGCACGTCGGTGAAGTCCTTCCAGACGAAATGCGGCAGCATGAAGCGGTCATGCAGCGCCGTGCCCCAGCGCACCAGCGGCTTCTTGTAGGGTGTGACCCAGAAGCGTGCGATCAGCGCCCGAAGCAGCAATTGCTGGGCCAGCGACATCTCGGCATGGGGCGGCATCTCGAAGGCGCGGAACTCGACGAGGCCGAGGCGGCCGGTCGGCCCGTCCGGCGAGTAGAGCTTGTCGATGCAGATCTCGGTGCGGTGCGTGTTGCCCGAGGAATCGATCAGGATGTCGCGCAGGATGCGGTCGAGCAGCCAGGGCGGGCAGGGGCCGGCATCGTGATCGGGAATCTGGCGGAAGGCGATCTCGAGCTCGAACAGGCTGTCGTGGCGGGCCCCGGCGGTGCGCGGCGACCGGGGGGGGGGGGCGGGGGACAGGCCGGGGCAAAAGTAGGGGATCGCGGGGGGGGTGTGGCCG
>JAVKCR010000248.1:0-3725 GCA_040222645.1 Rhodospirillales bacterium | reverse complement strand
CGCCCGCGACGCCGAAGAGGCCTTCGAGGTGGCGAGCGCCTGGCAGAATCTCGGCGGCGACGAGCCGGCCCGGCATTGCGCCGCGGTCGCGCTGTTCAATATCGGCCATTTCGAGGAAGCCGCGAAGCGCTTCGAGATGCTGGCGATCCAGTCCGAGCTGACGCCCGCGCTGCGCGCCCAGGCGATGGCGCAGGCCGGCCAGGCCTGGCTGCAGGCCGGCGAGCCCGAGAAGGCGGACGGCGCGCTGTCCGACGCCATCGTGGTGCTGCCGCGCGATCCCTCGATCTGGATCGACCGGTCGGTGGTGCGGGCCAGCGTCGGCGATTACGACCGGGCAATCCTCGATCTCGCCCAGGCGCTGCGCATCGATCCCGACCGGGTGGAGGCGCTGACGCTGCGGTCGGCGGCCTACCGGCTGACGGGGCGCATCGATGCGGCGCTCGACGACATCAACGCGGCGCTCGCGCGCGACCCTGGCAACCCGGAGGCGCTGCTGGAACGCGGCATCCTGCGCGAGGGCAACGGAGACAAGGACGGCGCGCGCCGCGACTGGATCCAGGTGCTCACCATCACGCCGGAATCGCCGACCGGCCAGGCCGCGCGCAACCATATCGAACGGATGGACGTGTCCGGCAAGCCGCCGGGCTGACGCCGGGGATACGGGCCGGGGGGATCAGGAGGCGGCGATCGCCTGCTCGTAGATGAAGAAGCGGTTCTTGCCGCCGTTCTTCGCCTCGTACATGGCGCTGTCGGCGTTCTTGATCAGTTCGTCGGCGCTGTCGCCGCCTTCCGGGAACAGCGCGATGCCGACGCTTGCCGATACCTCCGCCTGCTTGCCGTCGATCATGATCGGCAGCTTGATGACGTCGACGATCTTCTTGCCGACGATGCAGGCATGCGAGCGTTCCGGCATGTTCTCGATCAGCACCACGAACTCGTCGCCGCCGAAGCGCGAGATGGTGTCGCTGTCGCGCATGGATTCGCCGAGACGCTCGGCGACCACCTTGAGCAGTTCGTCACCGGCATTGTGGCCCATCTGGTCATTGATCTTCTTGAAGCCGTCGAGGTCGAGATAGGCGACGCCGACGATCTGCTTGGTGCGCCGCGCGACCTTCAGCAGATGTTCCAGCCGGTCCCAGAACAGCGCCCGGTTGGCCAGCCCGGTCAGCTGGTCGTGATGGGCGAGGTGGAACAGGCGCTGGGCCATGCGCGCCTGCTGGATGGAATAGCGGATGGAGCGTTCGAGCACTTCCGGGGTGATCTCGCCCTTGACGAGATAGTCCGCGGCACCGGCTTCCATCACGTTGTTGTCGACGACCCAGTCCTCGACGCCGGTCAGGATGATGGCCGGCTTCACGCAGCCGCGCTCGATGCCGTCCTTCAGGATGTCGAGCCCGGTCCGGGGGCCGAGCAGGTAATCGATGATGTAGACGTCGTAGCTGTTGTTGGCCATGGCGGTGAGGGCGGCCTCGGTGTCGTGCGCCCAGTCCAGCTCGTAGCGCTCGCGCCGGATTTCCGCCAGCTGGCGCCGGGTGATGAGGTAGTCCTCCTCGTTGTCGTCGAGCATCAGCACGCGGATGACGCCGCCGTTCTTGCTGTATGGCATTTACCGCTTTCCCCAAGTCCTGCCCGGCAGTTTATACCGGTGCTTTGTCCATCACAAATTCCGTTGGCAGAGCCAGATCTGGTCACGCCCCGGGCGGCGTGGCCGACCCGCGGCCATGTCATCGAACCGGCCGTACCATAGCACGCCGCGATAGCCAACATGGGAGAGCATCGCGGCAATATCATGGCGTGAATACCAGCGATGGACCTGCCAGTGATCCTCCGTTCGGCGTACGCGCCCGCCGGCGCCGACAAGCTCGAAGCGCCAGCGTTCCCGGTAGCGCCGGAGAGCCGGTTCCGCGATGCGCTCGCAGGCGGTGACCTGCACTTTCTCCCCGGTCGCCGGGTGGACAACGTCGGTCATTCGCTGGTGCGTGGGGTCGTTGCGTTTCAGGGACGGCATGCCCTCGACATCGACCATGTCGAAGCAGAGCACGCCATCCTCGTCGAGCACCTCGATCACGCTGGCCAGCACCTGCAGCACATCGTCCTCGCCGGGCAGTTCCTGCAGCATCCGGAAGGGCGCCATGACGAAACCGTAGGCCCGATCGTGCGGAATGAACCGGGCATCCGCCTTCAGCCACCGGAAACCGGGCGGCAGCGGCTCGCCCGGCGGGGAACCGGCGGCAATCATCTCGTCCGAGATTTCCAGCGCGGTGGCATCGCCGCCCGCTCTTGCGACCGCCTTCGAAATCCTCGCGGTACCGGCGCCGAGTTCGAGTACCGGCCCGCCGAACCGGTCCGCGAGGCGCTCATAATGCGGGGCATGGTCGCCGATAAGGCGAGCATCGCATAGCGCGCGCGCATCGTAGGTTTCATGGTAAAGTGGCAATCGACTTGCTTTCATTCATACTGGGCGTCGGGTCGCGGGGACCGGACAGAAGAAAACAAAGCCAGGGGGAGATGGAAATGGCCGGTGGACCTAGTGCGGAAGTCAAGCGCGGCAGCGCGACTCGCGATGCTTCTCACCTTGTTCAGGAAGGCTGGGGTCATCTGCTCCGCAATTTCCTCGTCGTCGCGCTGGTTGCGGCCTCGGTCTGGCTGCTGGTCAGCGGCGTTCGCTTCTCGATCGGGTTCGGCTCCCACTATATCTTCTCCCCGTTCGAAATCGAGCATGCCGGCGGTGCGGAAGCCACGGGCGGTGCGGCGAGTGCAGAGAGCGGTCACGGCGGCGGCGCCGGCACCACGGCTGCCTGGGCGATCCTGTTCGCCGTGCTCATCGGCGGCGGCCTGCTCCGGGGACTGCTGATCCAGCTGCCGTCATGGCGAAGTTCCGAGGGCGACGGCATGGGCGCGTCGCTGGAGCATTTCCACGCGACCTACGACCATAACGAGCCGGGCCATCAGCCGCGTTACGACGCACCCGATTTCGCCCAGGCCGGCCGCCGCGCCGTGATGACGTCGCTGACCGTCGGCACCGGCGGTTCCGGCGGCATCGAGGCGCCGGTGGTGCCGATCGGCGAATGTATCGGCGCGGGCTGGTCGCGGCTGCTGAAGGTCGCGCTGCCCGACGATCTCCGGATCTTCCAGATGGCCGGCATTTCGGCGGCGGTCGTCACCCTGCTCGACGCGCCCTTCACCGCGGCGCTGTTCGCGGCGGAAATCATCTATACCGACCGCGTGCTCTACCGCACGCTGATGTACTCGCTGGTGGCGGCGCTGGTGGCCTATGCGATCAACAACCATTTTCTCGATTTCGAGCCGCTGTTCTCACCCGAGGGGCATGGTCACGTCTATTCGCTGTTCGAATATGCCGAGATCGCCGCGGTGGCGCTGATCTGCTCCGCGCCGGCCGGGCTCGGCGTTGGCTGGGTTTTCTCCGGCACCAAGAAGGCGATGAAGAAGGTGCCGCCGCTGATCCGTGCGGCGACCGGCGTCGGGCTGGCCGGTCTGCTCGCCTTCGCGATGTGGTTCTGGCTCGGGATCGAGCCCTTCCATATCCTCGGCGTCGGCGAGGAAACCATCATCATGGTGATGGAAGGGGCGGGCAATCCGCTGCTGCAGGTCTGGTGGGTGCTGTTCCTGCTGGTCGCGACCAAGGCGGTGGCGACCGGGCTGACGCTGGGGTCGGGCGGCAGCGCCGGCGCGCTGGTGCCGGCCATGTTCATGGGCGGCCTGAT
>JAVKCR010000247.1:0-9902 GCA_040222645.1 Rhodospirillales bacterium | reverse complement strand
CGCGCAGCCATGGCCGGTCGGCAAACCTGCCCGTCACCAGACCATCGTCGCCTTCTCTCAGGATCCCGACCTTCGGCAGATCGGTTCCCGGCCCGGCACGCAGGTTTGCCGCATTGACGGTGACGAACATGGTCCGCCGGTCGGACCGCACCTCGATCGCCGGACCGGCAAGCGCCGCCCGCCGCGCCCTGGCATAGGGCAAAAGCGGGCTTTCCGGATAGGTCTCGATGAAAAGCCGGAAATCGTCTTCCCGCCGGCTGTCGCGGATGCTGTTCCAGACCAGCGCATCGGTGCCGACGGAACTGGCCGCATGGGAACCCGCACGATCGAGCAGGAAGACGAAATCGCCCTTGTCCCATGCGGGATCGCGCAGCGGGCCGAACTGAGGCACCTGCAGGTTGGATGTGTAGTTGCTGAGCGCGTCGCCGAGGAACAGGCCAAGCTCGCTGCCGGTCAGGTACCCGTCGCCGTTGGCATCGGCCGGTCGGGTACCCTCCAGCGCCTCGATGAACAGGCGGCGGAACAGGCCATCATCGGCCACTTCCTGGTCGGCCCCGCCTGAGGTCATGAACTGGCGGACCGGGTTGAGCACCGCGCGGCGGATCGCCGGCGGCGGCAGCGACCGCGTGGAGCCGAAGATGGTTCCGGCGAAGCAGCTGTCGAACACGGCGAAGCTGTGCCGCGCGCGGGCAAGCCGCGCATAATTGCCGATCTCACGCAGATGCAGTGCCGTGCTCCGGAAGGCGACATCCTTGTCGGGTGTCGCGCCGTCGGCCGGGATCAGGAAGCCCTCGCCCTCCAGGGTATGCCCATGTCCGGCAAACCAGAGGAACAGCCGCGCATCCGGCTCCGCCCCCTGTTCGATGTAGAAACGCCGGAATGCCTCGCGCAGGGTTGTGGAATCCGGATTCTCCATCAGATCGACGGAGAAACCCCGCTGCCTCAATGCATCGGCCACGGCCCGGGCATCGGCGATGGCGTTGCGCAGGTCGGGCCAGCCATCGCGGTAATCGTCTATCCCGACCACGAGGGCATGGGACGACGCGTAGAGGTCGATCGTTTCAGGTTCGGCGCCGGTCTCTGGAATGATCTCGATGACAATACCGCGCCTGCCATCGGTTGCCGCCACGACGCCCGGATGAACAGACATCGCAGCAACCGATAGTCCCAGCAACAAGATCGCAAGAGCGTTTCGACCCGGCACGCGATAACACCTCTGCACGCAAAAAAAGTTCACTGAGATTTGTCGACAATCAATCCTTCCCGTCAACCTTCCTCAACCCGCAACCCGCAGGCGTTCGCAATATATACTATTCCTGTCAGCGGCACAGCCGGTCCGGGTCCGGCAGCCGGGGTTCACGGCGGTGCCGAGGGTTGAAGTTTCCGGATGACAAAACCCTTGCCTGAAAGACTTAGATCGCCACGTAACCGCAGGTATTCCTGCATCCGCATCAGGTTCCGCTGCAGTTCCGTCCGACTGGCAGATGACCGGTAGCTGACGAGCACGTTCCCGGCATGAATGTCGCGCCGCTCCATCGACGTGAAACCGGGAAAAGCGGCGAGGTATTCCGCGATGTGATCAACATCCCCGAAAGTAAAGTTCTCGATGCCGATGATCCAGTCGCGGTCCGTATCGCCGCCCTCGATCACGCTCGTCACGGCCTCTGCAAAACCGGACCCCAATGATGCTGCCTGTTCTCGGGCGACCCCGACCAGGCAGGCCGCGGCGCAATCCAGCGGAAGTTGACGCGGCGCAGGCATTTCCACGCTGGTATCGCCCAGATGCTCCCCTGTCGGAACATCCAGAATGCGTGCTGCAAGCCTTGTGGCCATCGACTTCGAATAGGCCCGGGCCCGGGCTTCCGCGTCGATACGGACAAGAACCAGAATGTCGGCCGGAGGGTGGATATCCATGCGGGCGGCGGCCAGCCATTCTTCGTCTGCGATCCTGACCCTACCGTTGTTGTCCAGGTCATCATGATCCGCCAGGTTGCCGACAACCCTGTAACCCAGCGCCCCCAGTTGGCGGACTATCTCCGCCTGCACCGGAAGGTGGGCCCGGTCCTGGCGGGAAAAGGAATCAGGCGCGGCCTCGTCGCCGGCAACCAGCACCACCAGACCGCCCGATCCCGCACCCGCCGGCTTTGTCATGGTGACCGGCAGCAAAAGTAAGGTCAGGACGACGAATGCCGCCGGTCGCATGCTCCTTCACCTCCCGGGCATTACCTCGCAATACGGCGGTGGCGCGCTCAATTCTGCTCTCACCCCGGACCCGTCAGGCCGCTTTGGCGCCGTAGAACAGCGTCACCACGTGCTTCGCCTCGGCGAAGAACAGCCAGCGTTCGACGAAAACCCCGAAGCTCGCCGTCGCAGCCGCAACGAGGAACAGCGGGATATCGAAGGCGGGTTCGGCGAACGCGCCGGCGATGGCACAGACGGCCGGCACAACGAACGCCGCCAGCACCGCGATTCGACGCAGCTTCGCCGCGTGTTTTCGGGCAATGGTGAAGCCCATCTCGCGCATCAGGTAATTGGCTTCCGTATGCGGCCCTTCCAGCATGCTGACCTTGCCGATATGGCCCAGCCCGGTTGCGCTCTCCGGCGTCGATTGGTGGGCGGTCGTATCGTTGCGCTTCCAGGCCCCGGTCTTGGCCGCCCAGGAAACCAGCACGGCGGCGAGACAGGTCATGGCCAGCCCGGTACCGGCGCCATCGATAAAGATCGCGGAAAGCGCCGCGAACCAGAGCGAGCC
The DNA here is from genome assembly GCA_040222645.1 of Rhodospirillales bacterium. Classification (GTDB taxonomy): domain Bacteria; phylum Pseudomonadota; class Alphaproteobacteria; order Rhodospirillales; family HT1-32; genus HT1-32. The sequence goes on along the minus strand of JAVKCR010000247.1, from coordinate 7,150 downwards.
GGTGGAGAAGGCAAGCGTCAGGTAGCCGCCGAGCGTCCAGCCGCTGTGCCACTGATGCACGGTCTTCAGGCTGCCGTAGATCATCGCGGTACAGGCGACGGTGACAACGGCGCCGATCGCCGCCAGCCCGCCGAGCAGCGCCCAGATGCCGGAATTGGTCTCCAGGAAGGTCCAGCCGATCGCCAGCAGGCCCGCCGGAATGTAGGTCAGCACGGCCGCCACGCCTTCGCGCGACAGCCACGACGTGCGCCATTGCGTCATCGCCCGCCAGGCGCGTTCCGGATGACCGAGATGGAAGGTCGAGGCGAGCAGACCGAAGGTGATCAGCGCCAGCGCGAGACCGAGACCGACCGCGCCGAACCAGCGGTCGGCCGGCAACAGGCCGAAGAAGGCGCCTGCGCCATAGAGGAACAACAGACCGTAGCCGATGCCGGAGGTGGTGGTGAACAGGATGACGGAAAGTGCGGGATGCATGGTCGCTTACCTCGACAATAGCCGGTCGACCCAGCGCAGCAGCGGGTTTTCCGGTTCCATCACGCTTTCCAGAGCGTCCGCAGCACCGATATCGGCGGCGGCAACCCGGCGCTTGCGCGGTGGCAGGTACTTGTTGGTCGGCTTGTAGCCCATTTCGGCCATCAGGTCGTAGCCGCCGCGATCCGCGACCAGCTTCGAGACGTCCGAATCCGGATCGCCGAGATCGCCGAAATGGCGTGCGCTCGCCGGGCAGGTGGAGACGCAGGCAGGCACGCGGTCGATCTCGTCGAGGTTCTCGTTGTAGATGCGGTCGATGCAGAGCGTGCATTTCTTCAACACGCCGTCGTCTTCATCATATTCGCGCGCGCCATAGGGGCAGGCCCAGCTGCAGAGCTTGCAGCCAATACACTTGTCCTCGTTGACCAGCACGATGCCGTCTTCCACCCGCTTGAAGGAGGCGCCGGTCGGGCAGACGGTGACGCAAGCCGCGTCCTCGCAATGCAGGCAGGATTTCGGAAAATGGACGGTCTGGCTGCAGCCGACACCCTCCGGTCCCGTGCCATCCGCCTCGAAGGTGTGGATGCGGTTGAACCACACACCGGTCTGGTCGGGGCCGTAGGGGTCGAGGTCGGTCAGCGGGGCGGCATGGCCGCCGGCATTCCATTCCTTGCAGTTTACCGCGCAGGCATGACAGCCGACGCAGATGTCGAGATCGATGACCAGCCCGAGCTTGCGTTCGGTCGATTCGGGAAGCGTTGTCATCGTTCGTTCCTCCCGCGGCGAAAATCGAGACCGTAACGCAGGATGGCCGGCCGCTTCGCCATGCCCTCCGGCGGAGTCAGCGTCTCGAACTGCGGCTCGGACACCGCGTCATGGTCACCCACGACCTTCTCCACCTTGACCCGGAGGTCGTACCAGGCGGCCTGGCCGGTGACCGGGTCGGAGTTGGAATAGCGATGGCCGTCGCCGCGCGCCGGCAGCAGTTCCGAGATCACGTGGTTGAGCAGGAAGCCCTTGCGCGCCTCGCCCGCTTCCGGATCGAGGTTCCAGGCGCCGGAGCGCTTGCCGATGGCGTTCCAGGTCCAGATCGTGTCGTCGTTGACCCCGTCCATCACCGCGGCCTGGGCCTTGATGGTGCCGTGATGGCTGGTCACCCGGATCCAGTCGCCGCTTTCCACCCCGACGCGCTCGGCCAGCTTGCGGCCGATATACATCTTGTTGGAACCGGTGATCTGGCGGAGCCAGGCGTTCTGCGACCCCCAGGAATGGTACATCTGCATCGGGCGCTGGGTCAGCGCATGCAGCGGGTATTCCTCCTCGTCGATCATCGTGCCCTCGAACGGCGCGTACCAGATCGGCAGCGGATCGAAATAGGCGTCGATGCGGGCGCGGTGGCGTTCCGGCGGCTGACGGTCGCCATGGCCGCGCGCGGCAAGCCGGAACTTCTGCAGCGGCTCGCTGTAGAGCTGGAGCACGATCTGTTCCGACTTCGGTACGAAACCGACGGAGGCCGCCCAGTCGAGATAGCCCTTGTTGGCCATCTTGTAGAAACGCTGGGTGTCGGTGAAGGAGTGGTGCGAGAAGCAGCCGTTCTCGATATAGCGTTCGAGCTGCTGCGGGTTGGGCGCGCCCTTGCCCCAGCTTTCGCCATCCTCGCCGCGCCAGCCGGCCAGCATGCCGATGCCGGGCGCACGCTCGTGATTGACCATGTAGTCGGGATAGCCCCCGGGATATTTCGGCGAACCGTCCTCGTTGACCAGGCCGGGCAGACCGAGCCGGGCGCCGAGATCGATCAGCACCGACTGGAAGGGCCTGACATCGCGGTCCGGCGCGATGATCGGCTGGCGGATCGAATCAGCAGCCCCGTCGGCCTCGCAGATCGGCCGGTCGAGCAGGCTGATGCAATCATGCCGTTCGAGATAGGTGGTGTCCGGCAGGATGAGGTCGGCGTAGGGTACCATCTCCGAGTAATAGGCGTCGGAATAGATGATGCGCGGGATCTTGTACTCGCCCGTCTCCTCGTCCTTGTCCGTGAGCATCTCCATGGTGCCCTTGGTATTCATGGACGAGTTCCAGGACATGTTCGCCATGAACATCATCAGCGTGTCGACCGGGTACGGGTCGCCGCGCCAGGCGTTCGAGATCACCATGTGCATCATGCCGTGGGCGGCGACCGGGAATTCCCAGCTGAACGCCTTGTCGATGCGCAGCGGCTCGCCGTCATCGTCGACCAGCAAATCTTCCGGACCGGTCGGGAAGCCGAGCGGCGGGCCGTTCAAAGGGGTTTCCGGCTTGCAGGAATTGCCCGGCTTGATGCCCGGCGGGATCGGTTTCGGGAACGGCGGCTTGTAACGGAATCCACCCGGGCAATCGATCGAGCCGATCAGCATCTGCAGCAGATGCAGCGCCCGGCAGGTATGGAAGCCGTTGGAATGGGCGGAGATGCCACGCATGGCATGCATGGAGACCGGACGGCCGATCATCTTGTCATGCTTGCGTCCGGCCCAGTCCGTCCACTCGATATCGAGCTCGATCTGCTCCTTGAAGGCGACATGGGCGATCTCGGCGGCGATGCGTCGGATATCGGCGACCTTGATGCCGGTCCGCTCGGCGACGGCCTCGGGTGCGTATTGCGGGTCGAGATAGCGTTCGGCCAGCAGCTGGAAGACGGTGACCGCCTTGCCGCCGTCGGGCAGGGTCGCCTCGCCGATCAGGCGCGGGGTGATGTTGGCCAGCTTCGCGTCGACCAGTTCGCCGGTCGCCCCGTCGACGGTCAGCGGGTTGCCCGCCCCGTCGCGCGCGAACAGCCCGTCGTCGGCGCCACCGGGATTGCGGATCACCAGCCAGGGCGCGTTGGTGTAGCGCACCAGGTATTCGACATCGATGTTGTCGGATTGCAGCAGTTCATGCACCAGCGACAGCACGAACAGCCCGTCGGTGCCGGGCCGGATGCCGACCCATTCGTCGGCGATGGCGCTGTAGCCGGTCTTCACCGGATTGACCGAGACGAACTTGCCGCCCAGCCCCTTCAGCTTGCCGAGACCCATCTTGATCGGGTTCGAATCATGATCTTCCGCGACGCCGAACATCAGGAAGTAGCGGGTGCGTTCCCAGTCCGGCTCGCCGAACTCCCAGAACGAGCCGCCGATGGAATAGAGCCCGCCGGCCGCCATGTTGACGGAACAGAACCCGCCATGCGCCGCGTAATTGTAGGTACCGAACTGGCTCGCCCACCAGCCGGTCAGGGCCTGGCTCTGGTCGCGGCCGGTGAAGAAGGCGAGCTTCTTCGGATCGGTCTTGCGGATGCTGGAAAGCCAGCCGGTCGCCGTCGCCAGCGCCTCTTCCCACTCGATCTCCTTGAACTCGCCCGAGCCACGCGGGCCAACCCGCTTCAGCGGCTTGGTCAGTTTCGCCGGCGAGTTCTGGGTCATGATCCCGGCCGAACCCTTGGCGCAGAGAACCCCCCGGTTCACCGGGTGATCGCGATTGCCCTGGATATAGCGGATGCCGCCGTCCTGCAGGTACACCTTGATGCCGCAACGGCAGGCGCACATGTAGCAGGTCGTATACTTGATCTCGTCCGCGACTTTAGGCGACGTGTCCACCTTGTTGGACGCGTCTGTCTTTGGCTTGGCCGCCATGCTTCCTCCAGAAATCCTGTCCGATCAGGATAAACACTGGCCCGGACTGTACAATCGGCCAGAAGCCTGATTTTCACCGGCCCAACCGGAACTGGCCAACGAGTTCTTTTGGAAGAGATGTTCAGATTTATTGAAGACAGCCCGATCGGTCTTCAGGACGCCTTTTCGATCACGTAAATGAACTTCCCGCCTTCCTCGCGGGATTCCACCATGCGATTGCCGGTTGCCTCGGTGAAGACGAACATGTCGGTCTTCGAGCCGGGATCGGTCGCGATCACTTCAAGATGCTGCCCGGCGGAAAGACTCGAGAGCGCCTTCTTGGTCTTGAGCACGGGCAGCGGGCAGTTCAGTCCGCTCGCATCGAGAATCTTGTCAGCCATGATCGCTCCGATCTTCTGTCGTCAATAGGCGTAGTCGCGCCAGGCCGGCTCCACCGAGCCGTTCCATTCGCCGTCATACTTCGCCAGCATTTCGTCCGCCGGGGTCATACCGCTGGCAACGGTCTCATGCAACGGATTGAGAAAATGGGTCTCGTCGAGTTCCATCGAACTCATCCGGGCCCGGCTCTTCAGACCGGTCTTGGCGATGCTCAGCATGTCGCGGGCAACATCGCGCACGCTGCGTCCCTTGATGGAGGCATCCAGCGCCAGCCGCGGCACGTTGTCGCGCAGCTCCTGCTGCTCGGCGACCGTCCAGTCCTTGACCATGTCCCAGGCCGCTTCGAGAGCGTCGTCACAATAGAGCACGCCCACCCAGAGAGCCGGCAGCGCGCAGATCCGCCGCCACGGGCCGGCATCGGCGCCGCGCATCTCGAGGAAGCGCTTCAGCCGGACTTCCGGGAACAGGGTCGACATGTGGTCTTCCCAGTCACCCATGCCGGGAAGCTGGCCCTGGAAGCCTTCCAAGCTGCCTTTCATGAAGTCCTTGAAGCTCTTGCCGGCGACATCGTGGTAGATGCCGTCGCGATAGACAAAATACATCGGTGTATCGAGCACATGGTCGACATAGCGCTCGAACCCGAACCCCTCGTCGAAGACGAAGGGCAGCATGCCGCAGCGGTCGTTGTCGGTATCGGTCCAGGTGTGGCTGCGGTAGCTCTTGAAGCCGTTCGGCTTGCCCTTGCGGAACGGCGAGTTGGCGAACAGCGCGGTGGCGATCGGCTGCAGGGCCAGCGAGACCCGGAACTTCTTCACCATGTCCGCTTCGGAGGAATAATCGAGGTTCACCTGCACGGTGCAGGTGGTCTTCATCATGTCGAGGCCCATGGTGCCGACCTTCGGCATGTAGGAGCCCATCACCTTGTAACGCCCCTTCGGCATCCAGGGCACTTCCTCCTGGGTCCAATTGGGGTTGTAGCCGAAGCCCGCGAAACCGATGCCGAGCGGCTCGGCGACCGTCTTGATCTGGGCAAGGTGGCCGTTCACCTCGGAACAGGTCTGGTGGACGGTCTCCAGCGGCGCGCCGGACAGTTCGAACTGCCCGCCCGGTTCCAGCGAGATGGACGATCCGTCGCCCCGCTTCAGCGCGATCGGGTGATCGCCTTCCATGACCGGCTGCCAGTCATACTGCACCAGCCCTTCGAGCAGCGCCCGGATTCCGTCCCGGCCTTCGTAATCGAGCGGGCGGAGCGTGTCGGTGTGGAAGGCGAACTTCTCGTGCTCGGTGCCGATCCGCCAGGCGGAACGCGGCTTGTTGCCCTGCTCGATATATTCGACGAGCTGCGACTTCGACGTGATCGGCGTGACGTTGCCGGCTGACGGAGCGGACATGGCGCTTCCCTGTTCTGCTTCGGTTAGTCGCGCAGGAGCTGCGCAACGGGTGGGCGCCTGCCATCGCCGCAGACTGACTGCCAGATTGCCAGGCTCACAAGGACCGCGGTCTCCGCTCTGAGGATTCGGGGTCCGAGACTTACCGCCGCATAAATTGGCAGAGTCCGCATCAGGTCAAGTTCGGATTTCTCATAACCGCCCTCAGGACCGCTAATGCATGCCGCCGGCTTCGCCTCGAAAGCGGCCAGTTCGCTTGCCGCCGGCCCGCCACTGCCGGTCTCGTCGAGAATGATGGCGAGGCGGTTTTCCGGCCATGTCGCGACAAGGTGATGCAGATCGACCGGCTCGCGCACTTCGGGCACGGTCAGGCGCTCGCATTGCTCGGCGGCCTCGATGGCCTGCGCGCGCAGCCGGTCGGTATTCACCCGCCCGACGATGGTGCGCCGGGTCAGCACCGGCTGCAGCACCGCCGCGCCCAGTTCCGTCGCCTTCTCCACGAGGAAATCCATGCGGTCCTTCTTCAGCGGCGCGAAGGCGAGCCAGATGTCGGGCTCCGCCTCCTGCGGGCGCGATTGTTCGCCGACTTCAAGCGTGACCGCCTTCCTGCCGCCGCCGATCACGGCCCGCCATTCGCCGTCGCTTCCGTTGAACAGGCGCACATCTGCCCCCGCACCGAGGCGCATCACCGAGGTCAGGTAGTGGCTGCGCGCCTTGTCGAGCGCGATCTCGCCGCCGGGGGCAAGGGGAGCGTCGACAAACAGTCTCGGGGCAGACATCATCGGCCTCCGCATTCAACCAGGGAACCTGCTGCTACAACATGCGCCAGCCGACGTCCACCGCGAGCGACATTCCCCGCACCGGCCTGTTCGAGGCCTATGCACCGGAGGCCGTGAAACCCTACGGCCGCCTGTCGCGCCTCGACCGGCCCATCGGGACATGGCTGCTGCTGTTTCCCTGCCTCTGGTCGGTGCTGATGGCGACCGACGGCTGGCCGGACCTGGAGACCGCGATCTATCTCGCGCTGTTCGCCATAGGCGCGGTGGTGATGCGCGGCGCCGGCTGCACCTACAACGACATCGTCGACCGGGAATTCGACGGCCGGGTCGCGCGCACCGCCGACCGGCCGATCCCCTCCGGCGCGGTCTCGGTGAAAGGGGCGATCGCCTGGCTGGTGGCGCAGCTGCTGATCGGCCTCGTCATCCTGCTGTCCTTCAATATCTACGCCATCGGGCTGGGTGTCGCCTCGCTGGCGCTGGTCTTCATCTA
>JAVKCR010000246.1:0-3162 GCA_040222645.1 Rhodospirillales bacterium | reverse complement strand
GCCAACCAGATCGTCGCCTCCTCGGTCGCCGGCGTGCTGTCGCACTGGCGGCGCGGCAATGTCGACGTGAAGATGGGTCTCCTGCTGCTGACCGGCGGGCTGACGGGATCGTCGCTCGGTGTCGGTCTGTTCAACCTGCTGCGCCAGCTGGGCCAGGTCGATCTCTTCGTCTCGCTCGCCTACGTGCTGCTGCTCGGCACCATCGGCGGGCTGATGTTCGTCGAGAGCTGGCGGGCGATCGGGCGTGCGAAACGTCCGTCCGGTCCGCGCCGCAAGCTGCATCAGCACGGCTGGATGCACGGGCTGCCGCTGAAGGTCCGCTTCCGCAAGTCGCGACTCTACATCAGCGCCATCCTGCCGCTGACGGTCGGCTTCGCGGTTGGCGTGCTGTCGGCGATGATGGGGGTGGGCGGCGGCTTCGTGGTGGTGCCGGCGATGATCTACCTGCTCGGCATGCCGACCATCATGGTGGTCGGTACCTCGCTGGTCCAGATCATCTTCGTCACCGCCAACGCCACCATCCTGCAGGCCAGCGTCAACCACAGCGTCGATATCGTTCTGGCCATGCTGCTGATCGTCGGCGGCGTGCTCGGGGCGCCGCTCGGGGCCCGGCTCGGCAGCCGCCTGCCGGGCGAGAAGATCCGGATTCTGCTGGCGCTGATGGTGCTCGGGGTCAGCGTCTGGCTGCTGATCGGACTCTTCCTGTCGCCGGAGGATGTCTACTCGATGGCGGCAACTGCCCGGCGCTGAGGAAGCCATGTCCGGTGAATGCCACATCCCGATGCCCGGTTCAGCGGTTTTTCCTTGTGAATTGCGGCGCGAAAGCGCAATAAGTTTCAATGTTTTCCGCGCTGCCGGGAAACGAATGAACATAACCTCCCGACGGCTTCTTGCCCCTGATGCAGATCTACCTGCCGATCGCCGAACTCTCGGTCAACGTCTTCATCCTTCTTGGTCTGGGTGGCGGGGTCGGGGTGCTGTCCGGTCTGTTCGGCGTTGGCGGCGGATTCCTGATGACGCCGCTGCTGATTTTCATCGGCATCCCGCCCGCGGTCGCGGTCGCGACGGAAGCCAACCAGATCGTCGCCTCCTCGGTCTCCGGCGTGCTGGCGCACTGGAAGCGCGGCAATGTCGACGTCAAGATGGGATCGCTGCTGCTGATCGGCGGTATCGTCGGCTCCACCGTCGGGGTCTGGCTGTTCAAGCTGTTGCGCGAACTGGGCCAGGTCGACCTCTTCGTCTCGCTGGCCTACGTGGTGTTCCTCGGCGCCATCGGCGGGCTGATGTTCGTCGAGAGTACGCGCTCGATCCTGCGATCACGCCGGCCCGGCGCGCGGCGGCGCAAGCTGCACCAGCATACCTGGATGCACGGCCTGCCCTTCAAGATGCGCTTCCGCAAGTCGAAGCTCTATATCAGCGCCATCCTGACGCTGACGGTCGGTCTGTTCGTCGGGGTCCTCTCGGCGATGATGGGTGTCGGTGGCGGCTTCGTCATGGTGCCGGCGATGATCTACCTGCTCGGCATGCCGACGGCGGTGGTGGTCGGCACCTCGCTGTTCCAGATCATCTTCGTCACCGCCAACGCCACCATCCTGCAGGCATCGATCAACCAGACCGTGGACGTGGTGCTGGCGCTGCTGCTGCTGGTTGGCGGGGTGATCGGCGCCCAGGTCGGGGCGATCTTCGGCAGCCGGCTGCCGGGCGAGAAGCTCCGCGTGCTGCTGGCGCTGATGGTGCTCGGGGTCTGCGCCTGGCTGCTGGTCGGGCTGATCGCGACGCCGGACGACCTGTTCTCCCTGGGCGGGGGTGGACACTGATGCGGCGCCTGCTGGTTCTTCTCGCGATCTTCGCCGGCGTATTCGCCGGAAGCCCGGCACGCGCCGACACCATGATCGCGGACCTGTCGAGCCACCTGATCGCGATCAATTCCAGTTTCGACGGCGACGACGTGCTGATGTTCGGCGCGGTCGAGGGGCGAGGCGATGTCATCGTCGTGGTGCGCGGCCCGGAAGAGAACCTGACCATCCGGCGCAAGGAACGGGTCGGCGGCATCTGGGTCAACAATGCCTACCAGACCTTCAATGATGTGCCGGTGTTCTATGCCATCTCGGCGACCAGGCCGATCGAGGAGCTGCTGCCGGACGCGCTCGACCGCAAGCGCCACGCCATCGGCTTCGACCAGATCGCTTTCAAGACCGGCGCCGAAAACCGCAATGTCGCGTCCGACGATGTCGGCACCTACATCGAGGCGCTGGTGCGCAACAAGCAGCGGATCGGCCTCTACCGCTATGCGGTGGGCGATATCTCGATCGCCAGCGGGCGGCTGTTCCGCGCGCCGCTGCATTTCCCGGCCAACGTGCCGGAGGGCATCTACCGGGTCGAGGTCTATCACGTGCGCAACGGCGATATCCTGTCGGCGGAGATCACGCCGCTGTCGATCAGCAAGGTCGGGCTGGAGTTCGAGGTTTACGATTTCGCGACCCGCAACGGCCTCGCCTACGGCATTCTCGCGGTCATCATCGCCTGCTTCGCCGGCTGGCTTGGCAACATCGCCTTCCGCAAGAGCTGAATCCGGCCCGCTATTGCTTGTTGCGGTAGATCGAGCGTGTTGCCGAGCGGATCAGCATGGCGAAGAATTCGTGCGTGCTTTCCCGGATGTTCGGCGACCGTCCGCTGACATCCGACAGTAGCCGTTCGCCGCCGCAGAACGCCATGCGCAACGTCAGTTCCCTCTCGCCGACCGGTTCAGTTTCCGGCTCCTTGCCACGGCAGATCGCCCGGTCGCTGGCGCCTGAGCCGTTGAGGACGACATAGGTCCGGGCGCCGTCCGGCGCGTCTTCCGGAGCGGTGAGACGGTAGGTGGCGACCCTGCCGAGTTCGGCCGACTGCATCGCCTCGATCGCGCGCTCGGCGGCGGTACCGTCCCCGAACGGATCGCCGAACACCACCACCCGCATCGGTCCTCCTTTCGTTGCGTCGACGAAGCTGCTCTCGATGCCGTACTCCTTCCAGGTTTCAGTGGTCGTCGGTCCCTCGTCGCAGGCGGCGAGCAGCGGCAGGAAGGCGGTCAGGCAGGCGATAATGCGTTTCATGCGGCGATGATAGCCGGCGGGCAAGCCGCGTCCATAAGATATGGATGGTGATAGATTGGTCCTGATATCG
>JAVKCR010000245.1:0-2671 GCA_040222645.1 Rhodospirillales bacterium | reverse complement strand
GAGATAGGCGGCGTCGGCGGCCGGAAGGGTCTGCATCGGTTTTCGGCGGGACAGGTGATCCAGGAGGGAGGACGGATACTACGCATATTGTATGCAAGGCGTCTTTACAAACCGCCACCCTGGAACCTAGCTTCGACCCTCCCCCTTCGAGGCACGGAGAGCCCCGGTAAATGGACGAGCATTGGAGCGTGGCCGCCCTCCGCCACTTCACGGCGGCGGGTGTCCGGCAGGTGGCCTATGTGCCGGATGCCGGGCTGACCAGGCTGATCGAGCGCTGCCGCGAGGACAACGCCATCGAGACCGTCATGTGCGCTACCGAGGAAGAGGGCATCGGCCTGGCCGCCGGCGCCTGGCTCGGCGGCCAGAAGGCGGCGGTGCTGATGCAGTCGAGCGGCGTCGGCAACACCATCAACGCGATCGCCTCGCTGATTACCTCGGCGCACTTCCCGATGTTCACGGTCGTCACCATGCGCGGCCAATGGGGCGAGGGAAATCCCTGGCAGGTGCCGATGGGCCAGGCCGTCAGGCCGGTACTGGAGGCGGTCGGCGTCAAGGTGTTCCAGGCCGACAGCGCCGACGACGTGGCCCCGATGATCGAGGCCGGCCTGCGGATGGCGTTCAGCACCGACCAGGCTGTCGCGGTGCTGGTGTCGCAGCGGGTGATCGGCTCCAAGGTCTGGGTCGTCGACAAGACGGAGGGCGGGCAATGAGCGGGATCGTCTTGCAGCGGCGCGAGATTCTGAAGGCCGCGCTCGCCGACCGTGGCGACACCCTGTTCGTCACCGGGCTGGGTTCCGCCACCTGGGACCTCGCCTCGCTCGGCGACCGGCCGGAGAACTTCTATCTCTGGGGCGCGATGGGCAACGCCGCCATGATCGGGCTCGGCCTGGCGATCGCCCAGCCCGAGCGCCGGGTGGTGGTGATCACAGGCGACGGCGAGATGCTGATGGGGCTGACCTCGTTCACCACCATCGGCGCGCGCCGGCCCACCAACCTGGCGGTCTGCGTGCTCGACAACGAACGCTATACGGAAACCGGGCGGCAGCCGACGGCGACCGGGCTCGGTACCGACCTCGCCGGGGTCGCGGCGGCCTGCGGCTTCCCGAAGACCGCCACGATCAGGACCGCGGCCGAGGCCGCCGGGCTCGGCGACCTGCTGCTGCGCACGCCCGGGCCGGTGATGGCCGTCGTCAAGGTGATCGACGAGGCGCTGCCGATGGCGGTCCCGCCGCGCGACGGCGGCTACGTGAAGACCCGGTTCCGGATCGGCGTGCTCGGCGAGAAGGCCGCGACGCTACCGTGACAAAGCGTCGGCGGAAAGGAAGACCGGCAACCGGGAAGCCAGCGGGCTACCCTTCCCTAAATCGCCCGCCGGCTATCGACCTAACGCTTTTTCGCCTGACGTCTCGCAGAACCGGATCGCGGCGAGCACCATCGCCGCGAGCTGCCTGCTCTGCCATGCCTCCAGCGGATCGAACAGCAGATACCTAAATGCCATCAGTCCTACTGCCAATGCGTAGCTCGTCTTCGCCTCGGTCTTGAAGTTCTCCCAAGCGAGGGATCTGATGAGTTGAACGGTTTGACCGAACTCCAGGTCGCACACACCGTCGCGGAGCAGTTGTAGTTCCGCCTCCACGAGGTCACCCAGTTTCATTCCGCGCGACGCGTCGCGGAGCAATCGGAACGAGTTCTCCAGGATGACGAAATCCTCGAAGACATGACCGACACCGGTCCGCCCGAAATCGATGAATTTCCACATCCCGTTGTTTGAAACGACGATGTTCCCGCCGTGCAGGTCGCCGTGCCGGATGCACGTGAGATACGTTCCATGATTCTGTCCGAAAAAGAACGCCGTCGGCATTCGATAGGAGTATCCGGCCAGATGCAGCCTGTCGCCGTCGTTCTCGCCCTCGGCCCGGATGATCTCCTTCAGACGGTCCTGCGCCTTGGTCTTGTTCTGCACGCTGAAGAACCAAGAACGTGAATAGTAGTCGCTCAGGCCATTCTCTTGCTTCTGATTCATGTCGCCGAACCACTGGCGCGAATTCACGTTGAAGATTTCCGACACCGCCTGTTCAGGAACGGATAGTCACCCGCACTCATATATGTCGCAAGCGTCGACAGTTCTCCGTTAGTATCGTCCACAAACGAATATACAAGCGCGCCCATCTTAGCTGAATACAATGTCCCCAGTCGTTCCGGCCGCAGACGTCCCGGAAGATACCATTGCACATAGAACGAATAATTCTCCGACTCCTTCGCGATAATATCCACCGGGCCGAACTTGATGACGGCCTTCGAACACTCCTGTCCGTTCGCGGCGAAAGCCCGCATCCGAAAGGTCGCCGCCGCGCTGTAGCCGCCGGACAGACTCTCCAGAAGGACCCGGGCAATCCGGTTGCCGGGCGGTTGCCCGTGGCCTGCAAAGGTGACGGTCTTCACCACCCGCCGCAGGAATGAGACAATTTCGTCCCGCTTCGCGAGTTTATTGCGCGACAGTATCCGCTCGATCTCCTCGGTGGCGCGTATTTCGATCTCGACGCCGGCATTCAGGGGGGATGTCCCTCGCCGTGTTGAAATTTGCTCGGCAGGCGCTGTTGGTTGACGATGCTATGCGGCGACCGCCTGCTGTTCAAGGTCGTGGTTGATCGCGTTCCTGTCCTGGTGGGCC
>JAVKCR010000244.1:0-10330 GCA_040222645.1 Rhodospirillales bacterium | reverse complement strand
CCTGAAACGAATTCAGGACGAGGGGGGCGCAAAGCCCCCCTCACTTCGTTTACATGTGGATGACGCGGCCGTAGGCGTCGAGCACGCTCTCGTGCATCATTTCGCTGAGGGTAGGATGCGGGAAGACGGTGTGCATCAGGTCTTCCTCGGTGGTCTCGAGACCCATGGCGACGACGTAGCCCTGGATCAGTTCGGTGACTTCCGCGCCGACCATGTGGGCGCCCAGCAGCTGGCCGGTCTTCTTGTCAAATACCGTCTTGATCAGACCGTCCGGCTCGCCGAGCGCGATCGCCTTGCCGTTGCCGATGAACGGGAAGCGTCCGACATTGACCTCGTAGCCGGCAGCCTTGGCCTTGGCTTCGGTCAGCCCGACGCTGGCTACCTGCGGGTGGCAATAGGTGCAGCCCGGGATATGTTCCTTCTTCATCGGATGCGGATGCAGACCGGCGATCTTCTCGACGCAGATCACGCCCTCATGCTCGGCCTTGTGGGCCAGCATCGGCGGGCCGGCGACGTCGCCGATGGCATAGATGCCGGGCTCCGCCGTGCGGCCGTACTCGTCGATGACGATGCAGCCCCGGTCGGTCTTCACCTTGGTCTTCTCGAGGCCGATATCCTCGATATTGCCGACCACGCCGACGGCGGAGATCATCCGGTCGGCCTTGATCTCGATCTTCTTGCCCTTGTCGTCCTCGATTGTCGCGGTGACGTCGTTGGCGCCCTTCTTGACGCCGGTGACCTTGGCCTTGGTCATGATCTTGAGGCCCTGCTTCTCCATCTGCTTGCGCGCGAGCTTGGAGATCTCGGCATCCTCGACCGGCATGATCTGGTCCATCACCTCGACCACCGTCACGTCGGCGCCCATGGTCTGGTAGAAGCTGGCGAATTCGATGCCGATGGCGCCGGATCCGACGACGATAAGGCTTTTCGGCATGGCCTCGGGCACCATCGCCTCGAAATAGGTCCAGATCAGTTTGCCGTCCGGCTCCATGCCCGGCAGTGCACGCGGACGCGCCCCGGTCGCGACGATGATGTGCTTGGCCGTGAAGTCGCCGATCGTCTTGCCATCCTTGGCAACGCCGACCTTGCCGCCGCCCATCAACCGTGCGCTGCCGTCGATGACGGTGACCTTGTTCTTCTTCAGCAGGTGCCCGACGCCGCCATTGAGCTGCTTCGAGACGCCGCGGGAGCGCTTTACCACCTTGGCGATGTCGAACCCGACATTGCCGGCGGACAGGCCGTAGGCGTCGGCATGCTTCATGTAGTGGTAGATTTCCGCCGACCGCAGCAGTGCCTTGGTCGGGATGCAACCCCAGTTGAGGCAGATGCCGCCGAGATGCTTCTTCTCGATCACGGCCGTCTTCAGGCCGAGTTGGGCCGCCCGGATCGCGGCGACGTAACCGCCCGGACCGCCGCCGATGATGATGATATCGAAATTGCTGTCGGCCATGGCCGGCCTCCCCTAGATCCTGTCCAGATTGTCGACGGTCCGCTCGTTGCGGACGTTACCTGTATTGAGCACGGTATCGGGCTCGACCAGCATCACCTCGCAGATGCCGCCGACGGCGACCGGGCGATGCTCTGTGCCGCGCGGCACGATGATGAACTCGCCGGGTCCCACCTCGACCGTGCGGTCGCGGAATTCCATGTCCAGCCGCCCGGAGATCACGAGAAACAACTCGTCCTCGGTGTCGTGATGGTGCCAGACGAACTCACCCTCCAGCTTCACCAGCTTGATGGCGCAGTCATTGACCTGACCGACCAGCTTCGGCGACCAGCAATCGCTGAACTGCGACATCTTGTCGGCGATGCTGACGCGTTCCATCGGAAACGCCTCAGAGCATCATCGAGAGCGGTTCTTCGAGCAGCTTCTTGAAAGCGCCGAGGAAGTTCGCGCCGATCGCCCCGTCCACGGCCCGATGATCCACCGAGAGCGTGCAGGACATCACGGTGGCGGCCGCGACGGCGCCGTTCTTGATCACCGCCCGCTGCTGGCCGGCCCCGATGGCGAGAATGCAGGCCTGCGGCGGATTGATCACCGCCTGGAAGTTGGTGATGCCGAACATGCCGAGGTTGGAGATCGAGAAGGTGCCGCCCTGGTATTCTTCGGGCTGCAGCTTGCCGTCCTTCGCCTTGGCGGCGAGTTCCTTCATCTCGTTGGAGATCGTGGCGAGGCCCTTGTTGCCGGCATCGCGCACCACCGGTGTGATGAGCCCGCCGTCGATGGCGACGGCCACCGAGACATCCGCCCGCTTGTAGAGTTTCACGCCGTCGGCGGTGTAGGAGGCGTTCGCCGCCGGCACCTGCCGGAGCGATATGCCGACCGCCTTGATGATCATGTCGTTGACGGAAAGCTTGTAGGCCCCGTCGGCGCGGTCGTTGAGCTTCTTGCGAAGCGCCAGCAGTTCGTCGAGCTCGATATCCACGGTGAGATAGAAATGCGGGATATTCTGCTTCGATTCCGCCAGCCGCTTGGCGATGGTCTTGCGCATGCTGTTGAGCTTCTCGAGCTCGAATTCCGGCTCGTACGGGTTATCCGTCGACATCGGCGCGGGTGCGGCTGCTGGGGCGGCAGCAGGCTTGTCGGCAGCCGCCGGTGCGGACTTCGCCGCGCCGCCGGACTTGAGGGCCGCTTCGACATCCGACTTCACGATACGGCCACGCGGCCCGGATCCGGATACGCCGGCAAGGTCGAGTCCTTCCTGGGCGGCGATCCGCCGGGCCAGCGGGCTGGCGAAGATGCGCTCGCCGGAACCGGTCTTCGGCGCCGCCGGCGCCTTCGAGCCCTCCTGGAGTGCGACACCGCCGGCGGACGGGGCCGGAGCGGCTGCAGGAGCCGGCTTCGCTTCCGGCGTCGGCGCAGGTGACGCCGCCGGTTTCTCGGCGTTACCGCCGGCTGCCGGGGCCGAGGCGCCGGCATTCTTCACCGCGCCTTCGAGCGCACCT
Organism: Rhodospirillales bacterium; assembly: GCA_040222645.1. Classification (GTDB taxonomy): domain Bacteria; phylum Pseudomonadota; class Alphaproteobacteria; order Rhodospirillales; family HT1-32; genus HT1-32. The sequence continues at coordinate 7,384 of JAVKCR010000244.1, read as the reverse complement.
GCATCCTCGCCCTCTTCCAGCAGGATGGCGATCGGGGCATTCACCGCGACACCTTCCGTACCGGCCTCGACGAGGATCTTGCCGAGCACGCCCTCATCGACGGCTTCCACTTCCATGGTCGCCTTGTCGGTTTCGATCTCGGCGATCACGTCGCCGGCGGAAATCTTGTCGCCTTCCTTTTTCTGCCAGGAGGCGAGATTGCCCTCCGTCATGGTCGGAGAGAGGGCCGGCATGAGAATTTCGATAGGCATGGATCAGGCCTCCACCAGAACGTCGGTCCAGAGCTCGGAAGGATCGGGCTCGGGGGATTGCTGCGCGAATTCGGCGGCGTCGGAGACGATGGCCTTCACTTCCTTGTCGATCTCCTTCAGGTCCTCCTCGGAGGCATGTTTGCCGTCGAGCAGGAGCGCGCGGACCTGGTCGATCGGATCGCGCTCGGAGCGCATCTGCTGGACTTCCTCCTTGGTGCGGTACTTCGCCGGATCGGACATCGAGTGGCCGCGATAGCGGTAGGTGCTCATCTCGAGGATGTAGGGGCCCTTGCCGGAGCGGATATATTCGATGGCCTTCTTCGCGGCGGCATTGACGGTGACGACGTTCATGCCGTCGACTTCCTCGCCCGGGATGCCGTAGGCGTGGCCGCGATTGAAGAGATCGGTATGCGCCGAGGCGCGGGCGACGGAGGTGCCCATGCCGTACTTGTTGTTCTCGATGACGTAGAGCACCGGCAGCTTCCAGAGCGCCGCCATGTTGAAGGCCTCGTAGACCTGACCCTGGTTGATGGCGCCGTCACCCAGATAGGTGGCGCAGATATTGTCCTCGCCCTTGTACTTGTGAGCAAAGGCCAGGCCGGTGCCGATCGGCACCTGGGCGCCGACAATGCCGTGTCCGCCGAAGAAGCCCTTCTCGCGGGAGAACATGTGCATCGAGCCGCCCTTGCCGCGCGAATAGCCGCCGGAGCGCCCCGTCAGTTCCGCCATCACGCCGCGGCTTTCCATGCCGGTGGCCAGCATGTGCGCATGGTCGCGATAGCTGGTGATGACCGTGTCGCCATCCTGCATTGCCGCCTGGATACCGACAACGACGGCTTCCTGGCCGATGTAGAGGTGACAGAAACCGGCGATCAGGCCCATGCCGTACAACTGCCCCGCCTTCTCCTCGAAGCGGCGGATGAGCAGCATCTCGCGGTAATATTTGAGCAGGGTATCCTTGTCCGGTGCGGCGGACTTGCCGCGACCGGAGGTTTTGCGCTTGGACGTCGTCGCCATATGTCCCTCCGTTGCTGGCGCCCGTTCGAACGCCCGACACCGCCGGACTTCCCCGCCCGGCGCATTTCCAGAGACCATATACTGTTGAGCTGGATCAATGCAACGCAGAGAATCTCGTGAATACTGCGTAACATGCTGATTTATTGCAGAAATTTATTTATTAACTGAAAAATAATTAATTGACCGGCATGGCCATCGGTATGATCCGGTCGTCCGGGTCCACAAGATTGAGCATGTGGCGTGCCCGTTCCTCGATCATGTCCGGATCGAGATGTTCCGGCTGCAACTGGCGTACCCGGCGTTCCCAATCCTCCCGCACCGCGCTGGCGACAGCAAGTTCCTGCTGGGCGGCGGCGATCTGCTGGTTCAGCCGCCACCAGGCCACGAGGCCGACATCGCCCTGTACCGCATGATAGATGAAGTAGCCGAGCAGCGCTATGGCGCAGGCCGGCATGATCGCACGGCGCATCCTGATGCGGATATGCTCGACGATTGTCATCTGTGTGGATTGGGCCCCTGCCCCGCAAAGAAAAAGCGACAGGTGACAGTAAAGTCGCCTGCCGCTTTAGAAACGGTAAATGCCGCGAGGATTATCGCGCGAGCGCGCCGCGTCCGGGGTAACGAGCCGCGTTGCCCAGCATTTCCTCGATTCGGATCAACTGGTTGTATTTCGCCGTACGGTCGGAGCGCGACAGCGAGCCGGTCTTGATCTGACCGCAATTGGTGGCGACCGAGAGGTCGGCAATCGTCGCGTCCTCGGTCTCGCCGGACCGGTGAGACATGACGGCGCGGTAGCCGGCCTTGTGGGCCGTCTCGACGGCTTCCAGCGTCTCGGTCAGGGTGCCAATCTGGTTCACCTTGACGAGGATCGCGTTGGCGCGGCCATTGGCAATGCCCTCGACGAGGCGCGCGGTGTTGGTGACGAACAGATCGTCGCCGACCAGTTGCACCGATTTACCGATCTCCGCGGTGAGATGTTCCCAGCCCGCCATGTCGTCTTCGGCCATGCCGTCCTCGATCGAGAGGATCGGGTAGCGATTGCAGAGGTCCGCGAGATAGGCGGCATTGCCGGCGGCATCGAGCTTCTTGCCCTCGCCTGCCAGGTTGTAGATGCCGTCCGAGAAGTACTCGGTCGAAGCGCAATCCAGTGCGAGCACGACATCGTCGCCCGGCTTGCGACCGGTCGCCTCGATCGCCTTCATGATGAAGCCGAGGGCTTCGTCGGCGCTGTTCAGCGCGGGGGCGAAGCCGCCCTCATCGCCGACATTGGTGTTGTGGCCGGCAGCCGACAGCGCCTTCTTCAGGGCCTGGAAGATTTCCGCGCCGACACGGATCGCCTCGCTGGCGCTTCCGGCGCCGACCGGCATCACCATGAATTCCTGGATGTCGATCGGGTTGTCGGCATGGGCGCCGCCATTGACGATGTTCATCATCGGCACCGGCAGGTCGCGGGCGAAGACGCCGCCGACATAGCGGAAGAGCGGCTGATCGAGTTCGATGGCAGTCGCCTTGGCGAGGGCGAGACTGACGCCGAGGGTGGCATTGGCGCCGAGCCGGCTCTTGTTGGGCGTACCGTCGAGCGCGATCATGATCGCGTCGATTGCCGCCGGGTCCTCGGAGTTCATTCCGGAGATCGCGTCGAAGATTTCGCAGTAGACCGAATATACGACCTTCAGGAAGCCCTTGCCGCCGTAGCGGTTCTTGTCGCCGTCGCGCAGTGCGACCGCTTCGTGGGCGCCGGTGGAGGCGCCGGAGGGGACCGCCGCACGGCCGACCGCGCCGGTCTCGAGATGGACATCCACCTCGACCGTGGGGTTGCCGCGGGAATCGAGAATTTCACGGGCCTTGATATCGACGATGGCGGACATGCTTTTCCTCCGGGAGAACCGCGTCTGTGACAGGTGTGGCGGTTCTAGACGAGCCCCGGCACGGGCGCAAGCTACCGCCGGTTCAGCAATGGACGAACAGGTTGCCAGAACGGCCGGCGTGCTTCCCGGCGCGCCTCCTCGGGCGTCAGGCCGATATCCGCCAGCAATCGCGTCTCCATCGCGACAAGCGAACGCCGCGTCACCATGCGGTGTCGCCAGAGACGTATCAGCCCGACGACACCCTGGTTTCCGAGCCGCGCCAGGTCGTTGGCAACGGCATCGGATAATTCATGCATTGAATGAGAAATAGTCATCACGAGATCGCCATTCCCTAGTGGTTTGCGGTCATATGTGTTGATATTGTGCATCTCATCAAACGGCATTATCTCGACATCGCATCAGGTTAACTCATACGAATGGGGTATCGTCTTCCCTCTCTCAACGCCTTGCGGGCCTTCGAGGCCTCGGCCCGGCATCTGAGCTTTTCGCTCGCCGCCGAGGAATTGCATGTCACGCAGAGCGCAGTCAGCCGGCATATCCGCACGCTCGAGGATTATCTCGGCTTCCCGCTGTTCCACCGGCTGCATCGCTCACTGTCGCTCACCGAACGCGGTGCGGCGCTGCTGCCCGATCTCAGCGCCGCCTTCGACCGGATGTCCGGCGCGGTGGCGCGGGTGATGGAAGACCGGCGTGATCTCCGCCTCAAGACGCCGCCCACCTTTGCGATACGCTGGCTGATTCCGCGGCTTGCCGAGTTCCAGGCCCGCCATCCGGAGATCGAGGTCCGGCTGACCACCGGAAACAATGCCGATTTCCGCAAGGAGGAGTTCGATGTCGCGGTCTGGTGTGCCCGGGAAGCGCCGCCCCATTTCAACAGCGACCTCATCCTCACCGAAGTCCTGACACCGGTCTGCAGCGCGAAGTACCTTGCCGCCAATCCGATCAGCGCGCCGCAGGATCTCGCGCGATGCACCCTGATCCATCCCACCCCGAACCGGGAAGACTGGCAGCACTGGCTGCAACGCGTCGGTATGCTCGACGGTTTCGATATCCAGCAGGGCCTTGCGTTCACCACGCTGGAAATGGCGGTCAGCGCCGCCATGCAGGGGCTTGGCGTGGCGGTGGCCGATTACGGGTTCGTGCGCGAGGATATCGAGGCCGGACGGCTTGCCATGCCGCTCGATATTCGGCTGACCAGCTGCTTCAACTACTACATCGTCTGGCCGGATACCGCCGGCAACCACGGACCCGTGCAAACCTTCCGGAAATGGATCATCGGCGCGTCGGCTGATCAGCGCGCAGAAGTCGATAGGTTCCGGAAGATTCATGCCGCTGAATTGGGGCATCTTTCCAACGTTTCTTGATCCATGTCATGGGCGCCAGCCCGGCTGCGCGTCATGATATTGAAGGCCGGAGAATCCAAACGGGACCACCGTTCCGCCTGAAACAATTCCGGTCAAAGGAGGATCGTGTCATGCCGCACAGGAAACTGTCCGAAATCGTAGCCGGGCAGGAATTGCTCGCGGTACCGCCAGCCGAAACAGCGCGGCGTGCCGCCCGGGAAATGCAGAAACGCCATATCGGCGCAGCCCTGGTCATGGAAGACGACAGGCTGCTCGGGATCTTCACCTGGAGCAACCTGTTGACCCATGTGCTGGACGCCGGCCTTGATCCCCGGACGACGACGGTCGGTGAGGTCATGACGCGGGAGCCGATCTGCCTGGCCTGCGACTGCGAAGGTTTCGAAGCTGTCCGCCTGATGCGCGAGAACGACGTCCGTCACATCGTTGTTCGTATCAAGAACGATGGATATGGCGTTGTTTCCGTGCGTGATTTTCCAAATGAGGAACTGGGAGAGTTCGACGACGAACTGGAGCTTGAGCAGCAGCTCTGGGACCGCCTCTGAACCGGCTCAGAGCGATTTCGTCAGCCGGTCGAAGGCAAGCATCGTCTGCAGGATTCCCTTGAGGTCCCTGAGCGGGATCATGTTCGGCCCGTCGCTCGGCGCGCTGTCCGGATCCTGGTGAGTTTCCATGAAGACCGCGGCGACGCCCACGGCGAGCGCCGCACGCGCCAGGATGGGTGCGAATTCCCGTTGGCCACCGCTGCTGGTGCCCTGCCCGCCCGGCTGCTGCACGGAATGGGTTGCGTCGAACACCACCGGGCAGCCCGTCTCGGCCATGATCGGCAGCGACCGCATGTCGGTCACCAGCGTGTTGTAGCCGAACGAGGCGCCGCGCTCGCAGAGCATGACCTTGTCATTGCCGGTGGACTTCACCTTGTCCGCGACATTCTTCATATCCCAGGGGGCGAGAAACTGCCCCTTCTTCACGTTGACCGCCTTGCCGGTATTGCCGGCGGCGAGCAGCAGGTCGGTCTGGCGGCAGAGAAAGGCCGGAATCTGCAGCACGTCGACCGCTTCGGCGACCGGGGCGCACTGGCTGGCGTCATGCACGTCGGTAACCACCGGGCAGCCGAGCGTCTCGCGGATTTCGGCGAAGACCGGAATCGCGTTCTTCATGCCGACGCCGCGACCGGCGGAGGCGCTGGTGCGGTTCGCCTTGTCGAAGGAGGTCTTGTAGATCAGCCCGATGCCGAGCGAATCGGTGATCTCCTTGATCGCCGAGCTCATTTCCAGCGCGTGCTGGCGGCTCTCCATGGCGCAGGGTCCGGCCAGCAGGGTGAAGGGAAGATTGTTGGCGATCCTCAGATCGCCGACGTTCACGACATGCGGAACAGCCATATCCGGCTCCTCAGACAAGCCGCGAATGCTTCCGGGCCGCCTCGATGAAGGAGGTGAACAGCGGATGCGGATCGAACGGCTTGGATTTCAGTTCAGGGTGATACTGGACGCCGATGAACCACGGATGGTCCGGAATTTCCACGATTTCCGGCAAGACGCCGTCGGGCGAGGTGCCGGAGAAGATCATGCCGGCTGCTTCCAGACGGTCTCGGTAGGCCGGGTTGACCTCGAACCGGTGCCGGTGCCGCTCTGAAATCGCGCCGGTTCCGTAGATTTCGCGAACCCGCGAGCCTTCCTTCAGAACCGCGTCATAGGCGCCGAGGCGCATGGTGCCGCCGAGGTCGTCGCCTTCGGTGCGCGTCTCGCGCCGGTTACCGCGTACCCATTCCGTCATAAGGCCGACAACGGCCTCTTCGCAGGGGCCGAATTCCGTCGAGCCGGCCTTACGGACACCAGCGAGATTGCGGGCCGCCTCGATCACGGCCATCTGCATGCCGAAGCAGATGCCGAAATAGGGCACGCCGCGTTCGCGGGCGAACCGCGCCGCCTCGATCTTGCCTTCCGAACCGCGTTCGCCGAAACCGCCGGGCACCAGGATGCCGTCGACATTCTCCAGCCGCTGCACGGCGCCGTCGGTCTCGAAGATTTCCGATTCGATCCAGTCGAGATTGACCCGGACATTGTTGGCGATGCCGCCATGGGTCAGTGCCTCGCCGAGCGACTTGTAGGCATCGAGCAGCACGGTGTACTTGCCGACCACGGCGATCGTCACCTCGCCGCCTTCCGGGGCTCTGACGACCTGCGAGATGCGCCGCCAGGTATCCAGGTTCGGCGCCGGCGCGCCGGTCAGGCCGAAATGCCGGCAGACCACGTCGTCCATACCCTGGGCGTGGTAGCTGATCGGCACTTCGTAGATGTTCGAGACGTCCAGAGCGGGGATGACCGCATCATGGCTGACATTGCAGAACAGCGCGATCTTGCGGCGCTCGGATTCGGGGATGTCCCGTTCGGCGCGGCAGAGCAGCATGTCCGGCTGGATACCGACGCTGAGCAGCTCCTTCACGGAATGCTGGGTCGGCTTGGTCTTCAGTTCGCCCGCCGCGGCGATATAGGGCAGCAGCGTGAGATGGACGAACATCGTGCGCTCGCGCCCGAGCTCGTTGCCTAGCTGGCGGATCGCCTCGAGGAACGGCAGGCTCTCGATGTCACCGACCGTGCCGCCGATCTCGCAGAGGATGAAGTCCTCGTCCTCGACATCGTTCAGGACGAATTCCTTGATGGCGTCGGTGACGTGCGGAATGACCTGCACCGTCGCCCCCAGGTAATCGCCCCGGCGTTCCTTGGCGATGACGTTCTGGTAGATGCGACCGGTGGTGACATTGTCGGCCTGCCGCGAGGCGACGCCGGTGAAGCGTTCGTAATGCCCGAGATCGAGGTCGGTCTCGGCCCCGTCATCGGTGACATAGACCTCGCCATGCTGATACGGCGACATGGTGCCGGGATCG